>CBDBMP010000004.1:0-110686 GCA_965207495.1 Caldilineaceae bacterium | reverse complement strand
ACGAGAGACGCCCGCGACGACGGCGAAGACACTACCTTCTAGCCTGTCTAGCTGCAGAGGGTACAACTGAAAAGAAGAATGGCCGATCGGGACTGCCATCCCACCGGCCCGGCCCACGAGGTAATGGCTCATGGACGCCCAACAGTCTACCACGCGCTATCGCGCGTACAAATACAGAATCTACCCCACCGCTGCCCAGGCAAATGCCCTCGCCTTCCACTTCGGCGCTGTCCGCTACGTCTACAACCGCTACCGCGCCGCCCGCGAAGGCTACTACCAGGACACCGGCGAAACCTTGTCAGAGGCGGACTGCTGTCTGGACCTCACTGATCATAAGCGCGAGGCCGGCAATGAATGGCTCCAGCAAGCCTATAGCCAAAGCCTGCAACAGGCGATCCGCGACCTTGATCGGGCCTACCGCAACTTCTTTGCCGGCCGTGCACGCTACCCCCGCTTCAAAAGCAAACGTAGCCCCCAGTCGATCCGCTATCTTTTCGCCGGCGGCATCCAATTGCGCATCGCAAACGGGCGCATCAGAATTCCGAAGGTCGCCTACGTGAAGATCACGCAGCACCGGCGCATCGAAGGGACACCCAAGAACATGACCGTTTCGAAAACCAAGAGCGGCAAATTCTTCGTATCGATTCAGTGCGAAGTGGATATGACGCCCCCACCTGCAATCGGCCCGGAAGCGGGCATTGACCTGGGGTTGAAAGCATTCGTAACACTTTCAGATGGTCGGACCATCCATCCGCCAAAACACCTGCGGAAAGCCGAACGCCGGCTGAAGCGCTTGCAGCGCCGGCTGTCCCGCAAGCGCAAAGGATCGGCGAACCGCCGCAAAGCGAAAGTCCTGCTTGCCAGGCAGCACGAGAAGGTAGCCAACCGCCGCGCCGACTTCCTGCATAAGCTCAGCCGGCAGTTGGTAGACACCCACAGCCATATCGGGGTTGAAAACCTGCATGTAAAGGGCATGCTGCGAAACCATAGCTTGGCCAAATCGATTGTCGACGCCGGTTGGGGCGAGTTCGTGCGACAACTGGAGTACAAAGGGGATTGGTACGGCTGTAAGATCATAAAGGTGGATCGCTGGTTTGCCTCATCCAAGACATGCAGCGCGTGCAACGCCCACAACGCAGCCCTCGATCTGTCGGATCGTCGATGGGTATGCCAACAGTGCGGCGCAATCCACGACAGAGACCTGAACGCCGCCCTGAACATATTGAAACAGAGTACGGCGAGAACCGTCGGAATTGACGCCCGCGGAAGTATGAGCAGGTGCAGTAAGACCACTCAGCCCGGGAATCTCACAGCGTCGGGGCCACCTGTGCAGTTACGCTTCCCATTCGCGTAGGGGCGGCCCTAGGCGCGCAGAGACGTTCGCTTCTCAACGGCACTGCGTGGAAAGAACAGCGAGACGGCCCCAGGCGCGCAGAGGCACCTGCTGATCAGGGCGTTAAACTCCGGCATCCAGAACGCAGTTCCGGATCCGATCTGAAAACAGCCCGAAGCCGGCGAAATTGCCATTTTCAGCGCCTATGCTGAATCTTCGACACACTCAGAGGCGCTCTAAGCGACATTTTCGAGGGCACAGGTACAGAAATACCTAGCAATCCACAGCGCCAGTCTAGCCAGGCCCGAACAAACCTTCGCCCCAGGCTATCGTTCGTCGCAAGCACTGCCATTGCTGGTCGGGAGTCCAATCGCAAGGACCTAGCCGGCAACGGCCAGCGCCCCTGAAACAGCCGGGGGCGAGTCCGTTGCCGGGCGGCGACAGACCGCCGCAACACCACACGTGCCACCGTCAGGCAGACGAGCATGGCCGGCCGCGGCACGACCACCAGGACGCCAAGATGCCAGCTGGCACGCGTGGCCGAGAGGTCCTGGACGACTGGACGCCGCAAAGACGAGCTCGCTGCCGGCGCCTCAGGGAAAGCCGGTAAAGGCCCTCTCCCCAAACGGCCGGGGAGGGCCCTTTACCGGGCGGCGGCAGACCGCCGCAACACCACACGCGCCACCACCAGGGAGAGCAGCCGGCATTCGTACTGAGCCAACAGGATCTCGACCACCACACAGCTGCGAAAAACGAACACGCTTGCGGCCGGCAGTGCACACCCAGAACGGCACCGGCATTGGTGCCGGCCATGTGCCCAGATTCAGTCCTGATTTTGTGCATGTGTCCGGACCGGCGCCTGGCCTGCGCTGGCCCCGTTCCTACTCCCGTCTGACGACTAAGATGTCGCCAGTGTCACTTTTCGGCCGGCGTCGCCGAGCGCAAATTCGCACACAGAGCCTCTCGGAACCACGCTCGGGCTCACTAAGGTACGAAATCCACTTCCACAACCCAAAATCGCAGCGCTCCGCCTACCACCGGGCGGCCCTGCCCTTCACCCTCGCCCTCGCTTCGCTCGACCTCGGCCTCTGCTTGGGCCGCCCTTTCGCCGCAAAGACGATCAGAAAGCAAGACCGGCTTGTGGACCGCATGCTCCAAAGTCGACTGACTTCCGGAATGCCAATACCGACCAAACACCACTGCTTTGTAACGACACAGGAGAGCCGGATGCGGTGAAAACCGCATGCCCGGTTCGGAAGGAGGCTGGCGGACAAGCGCTCTGCGAACGCGAGGTACCTCGCCGGCGGCCTGCCTTACCCTCGGGGCGCAGGATATGGCCGGCGAGGCTGCGCCACTGGCTTGCTCGAAGCCGCCGAAGGCAGATTCGGTGGCGCATAGCCGAAAATGACGTCTTTAGCAGAGCGGACGATCTACCGACCCACTGCAAGGCCCGTAGAGCGTTTTACTTGACCCCGCAGGTCCTCCAGGACCGACACATAGCCGGCCCGAGCCGACAGCCCCAGGCCCACGTGTCGCGTCAAGACCGGTCAATCGCCAGCACGCAGGCCAGCCACACGACCGCACGCCTTCGAAGGCAGCCGGCTATGTGACCAGTTTCGGCCCCGGTCTTGTGCACGTGTCCGGATCGGTGCCCAGGCCTGCGCCGGCCGCACCCCCCCCTGCACCAACGTCAACACCCCACCGCCGAGTGTCCACGCATTCCGCACAACATCGCCGGCGAACATCAACGGCATTGCCGGCCCGGGCGCTTTTTATTTCCCCAGGGCGCATTCCGTCGGCGCGGGGCGCCGCCGGCGCCCTGGCCGTATAATTTCCGTAATACGGAATGCAGCAGAGCTGCACCGGGCGCAAGCGCCCTTTCCGTATTACTCTACATTATACGGAATAAAAAGCGCTCTTCCGGGCCGGCAACATGAGAGGGGTATCCCCCTCTCAAACTCTCCCCTTCGCAGGGGGCCAGCCCCCCACACCCCCCGGCAGCGTTTCGCCGCTGCACCACGACCAGCGCCCGGCGCTGGACCCGTTGATACACCGCGCCGGCATCCACAAGACCAGCTCGCAAACATCGCCACCCAGACGCAGGCCTGGACCCACGTGACGCCCCATTGCAGTACCTTGCACAAAGCCACTCGTACCCGGGCACAACCACAGACGCGAACTCCAGGCACAGACAATCGCCGCGACCATACAGAAAGCACAAGGACAACCTCGACGCCGGCAAACCCGGGCGGCCCTTCACGGCTCGTTCCTCACACGCTCCGGGCCACCCCTGACCGTTCGCGAACACCAGCATCAGGCAGATCAACACACGCCGCGACGCCGGCAGGCCTTCGAGGGACACCGGCTGGGGCGCCTTCACGGCTTGTTCCTCACACGCTCGGCGCCCCAGCCTACCACAGCCAGACCCAGCAGGCGCGCGCGATCGGCCATCGACATGCACCACCACCCGGCGGCCCTGCGCTTCACCCTCGCCCTCGCTTCGCTCGACCTCGGCCTCCGCTTGGGCCGCCGGGTCGACGCGACGGCCAAACAGCGTCTACCACACCGGCCATCCCCATTTCGTTCGCCAGCAGCACCCGCACCTGCAGGCCTGATACCAGCGGCATCGTTGCGGCACTCGTGGCCTGCGCCCTTTGTCCGGATCCAAAAGCTGATCAATCCCGCCGACCAGACCAGAGCACAGGCAGAATGCTCGGCCGCGGCCCTCCCCAGGAGCAGAAATTAATGCGTCGATCAATGCCGCAACTCCTCGTGTCCACCAGAGCGGATTTGGTAAAAAAAATTTTCGCGCCGCACACACCACCGCTTCACATCGCTACCATGCCGTGATATTGCAGTGCAGTGCCGCAACTTAGCGTAAGATTCAGAGGACCAGAAGGTGCGCCGTGGCCATCCTCTGCCGCGGCGTCCAGCAATGATTCGCAAGCCAGGACGCCCGAAAGTAGTTGGCGGCTCCACCGCTCCGGCCAAAACGTGCCCCTGACAGAGGCCTGGACAATTGGTGTGTTCGATTCTTGATGTACATATATGTGTGTTACTATATGTTAATATTTGCCACACTTGTAGAGGGCCACGGGTTTTGTTGTGCTTTCGGTGTAAAGTAGAAGTTTGGACTATAGGGTAGTTTTGTTTTTCGTGTCACCACACCCACAATACAACCCAAGAATGATACCTATTTGAGTTACCCAAAACACCCCACCCTGAACAAAACCTGAACTTACCACTATCGACTTTGGCGCATATGCACATGTCGATGTATGTCAATAACTGCTATATTGACATCCCCGGGAGTATTCGGCAATGACGGTACTGGCATTCCTCAACCAGAAAGGCGGCACGGGCAAGACCACCCTCTCGCTTAACGTGGCCTATGGATTGGCCCAGGCCGGGGAACGCGTCCTGCTCATCGATGCCGATCAGCAGGCATCCGCCAACGCCTGGTCCTCTCTGCGTGAGGATCAACCCTTTTCCGTCTTCGCCGTGCCGCGCAAAAACCTGCACAAAGAGGTAGACCGGCAAAGAGATATCTACGACTGGATAGTCATCGACGGTACACCCCGTGACGACGCCATCACTCGCTCCTGCTTGATCGCCGCCGATTTGGTCATCATCCCTATCGAACCCTCCGCCCTGTCGGCCTGGGCATCCGACCGCACCGTCGGGCAGGTGGAAGAAGCACGCATTTACCGTCCCGACCTGCACGCCTACTTCGTCATCTCCCGCAAAATAGCCGGCACCATCCTAGGGCGAGAGATGCGTATGCTCGAACTGCCTCTGCCGGCGCTCGAAACCGAAATTACGCAGCGAGTTGCCTTTGCCGAGTCCATGCTCCATGCCCAGAGCATCCAGGAGTACGCACCGGACAGCCCGGCCGCCCACGAAATCGCCGATCTAATTAAGGAGTTGCGCAATGTCTGAAACCCGCTTCAACTTGAGACGACCCAACACTGACCCGGCTGCAGACGTCGAATCCTACATCGACCATGGCACAGCTGCCTTGCCGTCAGAAGAAGAGACGGGCATGGAGGAAACATCGGAGAAGATACGCCGCCTTGTCGTCCTTCTACCCAACAGCACCCATCGTCAATTCAAGCAGCTGGCCGCAGCCCAGGAAACAACCATGTCAGACCTATGCCGTACCTGGATCGAAGAAGCGCTTGAGAAGTACTTCGATTAGACGGATCGAGAAAGAGCAGCCGAGCCGGGGAGCTCACCTCTGCCGCGCCGCGCCGCTCCATTCCAACAACTCGGTTCCGTCGCCCTTTTCCGTCCCGATCCACATCAGCCGGCCGTCACTCCATACGTGGACTCGCCCCTCCCTGTCATTGCGCAATACGAGACGCCCGCCAAGTATCTCCAACACCTCCGGATCTGGATGACCGTACCGGTTCTCGGAGCCGACTTGGATGATCGCCACACTTGGGCCGACCGCCTCGACAAACGCCGGGCTGCTGCTGTGCTCGCTGCCGTGATGCCCGACCTTGAGCACATGCGCGGCGACCGGCTGACCTTCGCGCAACAGGCGCTCCTCGCTGGGCAGGCCGGCATCGCCCGTCAACAGCACCGAAAATTCACCGTAAACCAGCTTCAGCACCAGCGACCGCTCGTTCTTGTCATCCTCTTCCAGCCCCCGCAACGCCTCCTCCCGCGGTGGCCAAAGCGCCCACAGCGCCACCCCGTCACCAAGATCCAGCCAGGCGCCCTGCTGCAATCCCACCACCGGCACATTCTCCGCATCCAGAGCCGCCAGCCAGAGCTGCGAATCCTCGTGATAGCGCACATTCTCGCTGATTATCGCCTGGCCGAGCCCGAAGCGGCTGGGCAAATCGATCTGTCCGCCAATATGATCCCAGTCAGGGTGTGTTACGATCGCCTGATCGATCTGCCGGTCCCAGAACGGCATGACCGCGCCCAGTTCAGCGAACAACTGCTGACTGTCATCCCCTCCGTCAATCAACACCTGGCGCCCGCTGGGCGTTTGGATAAAGATCCCATCCCCCTGACCAACATCCAGGAAGTAAACATGGAGTTGTCCGTCCGGCTGTGTCAGAGCCAGCCACCACAGCAGGCCAGCCACCATCGCCAGGATGCCAACTGCCCAGGTAGGTGTCGCTCCCGTAAGGATATTCAACCGCCGACCGGCCGGGGTTTCTCTGTTTTCCACAGTAGAAAAACGGATAGCCCTGTGCCCAATCTGCCCCATAAACCCCGTTATCGGCTTACGCCAGTACAACCCCAGAATGGCGGCGTAAGTTAGAACCATGGCGCCTCCCCCGTACGCGGTGACCTCCACGCTGCCGCCTTGGAAGGTCGCGTGCCATTTCACGATCATCGCCGTCCACCATAGACTGGCGTAGGGTACAAATAGCAGGTAGTAAGCGATCTGGTCTAGGCCTGATAGCCCCACGATCAACCCAATGCCGCCAAATATCATTATCCAGGGTTGCACCGGCGCGATCAGCACATTGGTGAACAGACTGATCAAGCTGAGGCGTCCAAAGTAATGGACGATAAGGGGATAGGTCGTTAGGCTGGCCGCGACCGTCATCAAAAGGCTGTCCCGCAGCAAGTCACCAAATGACCTGGGTATAAGAAAAGCCACTTGAGAACTGTCCGGCGCACTTCCCTTCCGCAGCAATCCCTTCTCCAACTTGTACCATAGTGACGTGACGCTGTCTGTTAATGCAGGTCCGATCAGGATTAGTCCGACAGTGGCTGCGCTGCTGAGCTGAAAGCCCACATCCCACAGCATGAGCGGATTCCACAGCGTCATCGCCCAGCAGGCCGCGGCCAGGCTTACCAGCGCGGTGCTCTGGCGCCCCAGCACCGTTGCTACCACAAACAGGCCGCCCATCAACGCCGCCCGCATTACAGCGGCGTCTCCGCCCACCAGGAACGTGTACAGGGCAAGGCCGCCCAAGGTCGGCCACAGCGCGCCGCGTTTGCCAAACAACCTGATGCCCAGCGCCATGAGCACACCGGTCACCAGCGCCACATTGCTGCCGCTGATCACAATCACGTGGCTGGTGCCCGTAAGGTTGAACTTCTCGTACAGTTCGTCAGGAATGCCGGCTTCGATACCCAACAGCATCCCGTTTGCCAGCGCCGCATACGGCTCCGGTAGCAGGCGGTTCAGCAGCCTCTCGCCGCGATCGCGCAAGCCATAGACGAACTGCAGCAGAACACCCCCGCGCAGCATGCCCGGCTGCGGTTCGACGCGTACCCGCCGCATCAGGCTGTGAATCTCTTTGCGCGCCAGGTAGGCCCGGTAATCAAAGCCCTCGAAGATCGGCGGCTCCGTCAGCTCGCCTCTCACCCGCACACCTTCGCCGTAGCGAAAACGGTAGACGCTATTCGTCTGTAGTCGCAGGCGCCCGTCGACTCTTATCCTCTCGCCGTCGAGCTCTAGGTACTCCACTTCGATATCCAGCCGCCGCCGGCCCTCTTTCAGAACCGGATAGCTCGCCACATACCCGTCTACAGTCACCAGCCGGCTACTGCTGTCCCCTTCATGGCCGTTGTAGTAAGCCAGGTCGGTGGGCCCGAGACAGGGCTGGGGAGGGTGAGAACCAAGGCGCAAGACGCCGCAAATGCCGGCCAGAAAAATCCCGCCCATAAGCCAGGATGAGGGGGTCCTGCGCGGTGGAACAAAACCTGCCGACGCCGGCCAGACCATAGGCTCCGCCGCCCGGGGAACGTCGCGAGCATCCATCCACAGACAGACGGGAATGAGAGCCAGCGCCGCGATCCAGAAGTAGCCGCCGATACCGCAGCCAAACCATCCCTGTTGCCAGAGAATCTGTCCGG
Organism: Caldilineaceae bacterium; assembly: GCA_965207495.1. Taxonomy (GTDB): domain Bacteria; phylum Chloroflexota; class Anaerolineae; order Caldilineales; family Caldilineaceae; genus Bin5. The sequence goes on along the minus strand of CBDBMP010000004.1, from coordinate 102,525 downwards.
CGGCTACGCCCACAAGATAGGCTATGGCTAGATAGAGCAGTTTCATCCAATCGGGCCAGTTCGCGAGGCGTATTCAGACCCGGCCGCGAGGAATCCGGACGACCAAAGTATCGCTACATATCCGGGATACTTGCCAAGTCTCGTGGTGCGTTCCGGCGCCGGCGGAACGCCAGTAGGAGAGACCTCCCTGACGAATCGCCCGCATACGGCCTGAATGCGTCCCTGAGCCAGCGCGGCGCAACTAATCGCCAACTTTAACTAGCGGCGCAATGTTCGCCAGGGTTATTGGACCAATGCCGGGCACCCGCTCCAGCTCCTCGACCGTATTGAAGGGTCGCTCCGCGATAATCGCCGCGGCCTTGCTCGGGCCGATGCCGGGAAGCGTCTCGAGCAATTCAAGGGAGGCCGTGTTAACGTTGATCAGCCCGCCGCCTGATGCGTTAGGGGACGCCCCCACGGCCGTCGAGGACGATTGTCCCGACAGACCGGTAGAGGGCGCCCCACTTGTCGACACGGCCTCTGCCCTCGGGGACTGCGGCAGAGGCACATGCACCTGCGCACCGTCGAAAAGCGGCTCCGCCTGGTTGACGAGCGCCGGGTCCGCATCCGCCAGCAGACCGCCCGCCCTGGCCAGCGCATCACCCACGCGGGCGCCCGCCGGCACCTCATACATGCCCGGGCTGTGCACGCCGCCGCTCACGAAAACAACAAGCGGACCGGGCGTGGTAGTCGGCGCTGGCGTCTCCGTCGGGACCGGAGTCGGTAGCGAATGCAGCACGATCGGGGGCGGCGTAGGCCGCTGCAACTGCCACATCAAAGCCCCCGTCAGGATCGCGCACAGCAGGAACCCCACTAGGAATCCCAGTCCTGCATACCGTATCGCCGCCGCCGAGGCGTCTGGGGGCCTACCCTTCGTGTCCATGTTTTGTCCTGGTCGAGGTCCCATATCCTCTGTTACCCGCCTCCGCTTAGTGGTTATGGCGCGGCGCAGTATGGCAGACCAATCTCCTCCAAATCACTTTCCACCACATTCCGCCATGTAGCAGGCACACATCCGCTTAGCTGATTCCCCGAGAGACTCAACCCTAGCAAGTTGGTGAGGTTGCCCAACTCTGAAGGGATCATTCCATCCAGTTGATTATCCCAGAGAGAAAGCCTTGTCAGGCTGGAAAGATTGCCCAGTTCCGGCGGGATCGCGCCGCGCAACGCATTGCCGTGCAAAAGCAGCCTTTTCAAATGGCCGAGTGCACCCAGTTCGGACGGAAGCGTACCGCTTAATCCGTTATAAGGGAGTTCCAGTCCAGTGACCCGACCACTTTTGTCCGTGGTGATACCGTACCAGGTGTTTAAGGGGGCATCGGAAAGCCAATTGTCTTTGTACCTCCAGTTGTCGCCGTTCGCAGACCGGTAGAACGCGGATAGGGCGGCGAGGGCGCGGCACAATATGGGAGACCAAGTATCTCCCAGTCACTCCACCCTTCACGCCACCATGCTGCGGGCACGCATCCACTTCCCAGGTCCTGATTCTGTCTCCCCCGATAGGATCGCCAACCCTGTCTCTAGGCTATAGCCCAGGGGCGTTTTGTCATGCTATCGCGAGTATTGTGCTGAGGTAGCGAAAGACTCCCCCTATGAGTGAAAATATAAGCGCTAGAATACCGTCTATGACCCAGACGACGACTTTTAGAATGGCGGAAGCGATCATCAGGCTGATCGTCATGCCCGGAATGAAAACGATGCAGCCTATGCAGTTTGAAAACCAACCGCCTTTTTTGTCCTTCTTTTTGTCCTTGTATTCGTCTTCGTAGTCATCGTCGTAGTCATCATAATCGTCATCGTACTCATATTCGTCAACTTCTGTAGAGTTCATGGTGCCGTGGCTCCAGACGTGGGGACAGGTGTTGACGCGAGCGCACTAGGTGTTCTCGAGATAGCGGCCAAAACATATACAACAACGACAGCAGCCAGCATACGAAAGTAAGACTTCATGACATGTTTCCTGTTTGCTGAATGAACCGCCTGTCTGCATCTAACCATGACACGAACTGTTCGTCTCCAATACCGGAGGCAATATCCCTGCCCATTCCCCTTCACAAGGCCGCCCCGGACAGCCCTGACCCGCACTCAGAACCACACCCGCTGTAATACTCATATGACCATATGTCAACATTGCAGTGAACATATGGTCATATGCACTTCTAAGCCGTCGTCTCTCGTCCCCGTCTCGCCCACCATGCGCACCGGACGCTAAAACGGTATCTCCTCATCTTCACCTTGATCTGGTGCCGGATCCTGGGCTCCATCACGTGGACTGAGAAACTGCACATTCCGTGCCTGCATCTCCAATGAAGCGCGCGCGTTCCCCTCCTGATCTGTCCACTTGCTCGGCTCTTCCATCTCACCGACAATCAGCACCCGTTGCCCCTTCGTCAGATACTGGGTTGCACGTCTCTGCCAGCCGTCGCCATGCCGAAACGCGAAACTAAATCGTCTTCTCCTGTGTCGTCCCATCCTGGGTTCTCCAGCGGCGATTTGTCGCTATCCTGAAGGAAGTCACCGGCGTTCCATCCTGCGTGAGACGCATCTCCGGATCTGCGCTCAAACTGCCGACCAACATGATCTGCTGGTACATCCTGATCCTCCTCAACATGTACAGGTGTAAGGAGTCGGAGAGGCAACCGTCATCCAATCGCCTAACCCGCTCGTTCCCCTGCTGCCGCAGGAAAGGGCATTCTTAATTGAGATCGGCAGTGGGATCCTCTGGAATTGCCGAAGAGAGTGGTTATGGCGCGGCGCAGTATGGCAGACCAATCTCCTCCAAATCACTTTCCATTACATTCCGCCATGCCGCAGGCACGCATCCGACTAGCTGATTCCCCGAGAGACTCAACCCAAGCAGGTTGGGGAGGGTGCCCAACTCAGGAGGAACTGTTCCGTGCAACTGATTCGAGTCGAGCCACAACACCGCCAAGTTGGTAAGATTACCTAACTCAGGAGGAACTGTTCCGTGCAATTGGTTCGAATCGAGGTATAACCCTGCAAGGTTGGTAAGGTTGCCCAAACCCCGCGGAATCGTCCCGTGTAACTGGTTTTCCGAGACACTCAGACTTGTCAGGTTGACAAGGTTGCCTAGTTCCGGCGGGATCTCACCACGCAACGCGTTGCCGTGCAGAAGCAGCCTTTCCAAATGGACGAGTGTACCGAGTTCGGACGGAATCATACCGCTCAACCCGTTGTGCCCAAGTTCCAGCTTTTTGACGCGACCGCTGTCGTCTGTTGTGATACCGTACCAGGTGTTCAGAGGGGCGTCGGAAAGCCAATTGCTGTTATTGGTCCAGCCGTCGCCGTTCGCAGATCGGTAGAGCGCGATCAGGGCCTCCCTGTCCGCGGCAACGAGATGCGGCGCTGAGGGCACGACGCAGTACGGAAGACCAAGTATTTCCAAATCACTCTCCACTACATTCCGCCATGCTACGGGCACACATCCGATTAGCTGATTCCCTAAAAGGCTTAACGATGACAAATTCGTGAGGTTTTTCAACTCTGTAGGAATCGTACCGCTCAACTGATTTGAGTCGAGCCACAACACCGCCAAGTTGGTGAGATTGCCCAATTCTGGTGGAATCGGTCCTTGCAACCGATTCGAATCTAGGCTTAACTCTGTAAGATTGGTGAGGTTGCCCAACTCTGGCGGAATCGGTCCTTGCAACTGATTCGAATCTAGGTACAACCAATCCAGGTTGGCGAGGTTACCCAATTCTGACGGGATTGCTCCGTGCAACTGATTGTCCCACAGAGAGAGCCCTTGGAGGTTGATTAGGTTGCCCAGTTCTGGCGGGATCTCACCATTCAACTCATTGCTGTCCAGAAACAGCCTTTCCAAATGGAGAAGCGTACCCAGTTCGGGCGGAATCGTACCGCTCAACCCGTTTTCTCCGAGATCGAGTTCAATGACGCGACCGTTTTTGTCGGTGGTAACGCCGTACCATTGATCGAGTGGATCTTCGGACAGCCAACTGTCGTTTCGCAACCAGTCGTCGCCGGTTGCAGACCGGTAGAGCGCGATGAGGGCATCCCTGTCGGTGGCAGCGGTAAGCGGCGGCGAGAGCGCGCTGCAGAAGATCAGTCCGAGTTCGTCGAAGTCACTAGCCTGAACATCCCGCCAGTCTGGGGGCAGGCATCCATCCAGCCTGTTGCCGGAAAGGTACCACACGTTCAAGTTAGTGAGCTTGCCTAGCTGCAGCGGCACTGTCCCGATCAGATGATTGTCTTCAAGGTCCAGCCAGAATAGATTGGTGAGGTTGCCCAGTTCGGGAGGAATCGTGCCACTCAACCTGTTCTCTGAGAGGACAAGCGATCTCAAGTCAGTTAGTTCCGCCAGTTCCGACGGAATCAGTCCGCTTAACTGGTTCTCTGAGAGGTTGAGCCCCCATAGATTGGTGAGGTTGCTCAGTTCAGGCGGAATCGTATCGCTCAACCGGTTGCTCCCGAGACCCAGACTTGATAGTTTGTTGAGTCCGCCCAACTCAGAAGGAATTGGACCGCTCAGTTCGTTGCCTCCAAGGTCCAAGTGTTCCAAATGAGTCAGGTTGCCTAGTTCCGGTGGAATCGGTCCGCTTAACAGATTTTCTGAGAGATTCAGCCACTCAAGATTGGTGATGTCGCCTAACTCAGACGGAATCGGACCGCTCAACTCGTTGTAGTCAAGGCTCAACATTTCCAAATGAGTCAGGTTGCCCAGTCCGGAAGGAATCGTGCCGCTCAACCTGTTCTCAGAAAGATTTAGGTTTTTCAGATTGGTAAGGTTGCCTATCTCAGACGGAATCGCACCTTCCAGCTGATTGCCCCAGAGGTGCAACCATTCCAAGTTGGAGAGATTGCTAAATTCTGACGGAATCGAGCTGCCTACCTTGTTCTCTGAGAGATTTAACTCCTTTAGATTTATGAGGTTGGCCAACTCTGATGGAATCGGACCGCTCAACTGATTGCTATGGAGATCCAGATGGCGCAGGTTAGTAAGCTTGCCCAGCATTGATGGAATTGGACCGCTCAACTGGTTGATCCAGAGTTGCAATGATTCAAGATCTGTGAGATTGCCTAACTCGGAAGGAAGCGTGCCGCTCAGTTCGTTACTTGAGAGAGTCAACACTTTTAAGTTGGTGAGGTTGGCTAATTCGGGAGAGATCGAGCCGCTTAAATTGTTGTACCGGAGGTCAAGTTCAATGACGCGACCGCTTTCATTCGTGTCGACGCCGTGCCACATACTGATTGGCGCCTCAGTCAGCCAGTTGGTTCTGCTCCTCCAGTTTTCGCCATTCGTCGCCCAATAAAGCGTGACCAAGGCGTCTCTGTCCCTGGCGGCGGCAGCGGAAAGCATCAACGGGATCGCGGCGCAGTATGGCAGATTAAGTTGGTCGAGGTCGTTTTCCACGACATATTTCCACACAGCAGGCAGGCATCCTCTCAATCTGTTGCCGGAGACGTACAATTCATCCAAATTGGTGAGATCTCCCAGTTTCGGTGGAATCGTCCCGTTCAACTGATTGTAAATGAGGTTGAGGCTCGTCAGTAGGGTGAGGTTGCCCAGCTCTGACGGAATCATCCCGCTTAGCTGGTTGCTGCTGAGGCTGAGGTATGTCAGTGCGGTGAGGTTGCCCAACTCGGTGGGAATTGTTCCGCTCAGCTGGTTCCTGCTGAGGTTAAGGTACGTCAGTGCGGTAAGGTTGCCCAACTCAGCAGGAATTGTTCCGTTCAGCTGATTCCAGCCGAGGTAAAGGTTCGTCAGTGCGGTGAGGTTGCCTAGTTCCGATGGAATCGTCCCGCTCAACTGATTCCAGCTGAGGTAAAGGTTCGTCAGTGCGGTGAGATCGCTCAGTTCCGGTGGAATCGTCCCACTCAGATTGTTGAACCAGAGGACGAGTTCAATAACCCTGCCGCTGACACCCGTAGTGACACCATACCAGGTGCTGATCGGCGCGTCGGAAAGCCAGTTGTCGTTGTTCGCCCAGTTGTCGCCATCCGTAGCCAAATAAAGCGCGACCAAGACATCTCTGTCCCCGTCAGTGGAGTGGGCCGACGAGGCCGCGGCGCAGTATGGCAGGTCAAGCCGTTCGAGATCGTTTTCCACGACATGTTTCCATACAGCAGGCAGGCATCCTCTCAGCCTGTTGCCGGCGAGGTACAATGCATCTAGATTAGCGAGGTTGCCTAGTTCTGGTGGAATCGTCCCGCTCAACTGATTCCAGCCGAGGTAAAGGTTCGTCAGTGCGGTGAGGTTGCCTAGTTCCGATGGAATCGTCCCGCTCAACTGATTCCAGCTGAGGTAAAGGTTCGTCAGTGCGGTGAGGTTGCTCAGTTCCGGTGTAATCGTCCCGCTAAGTTGGTTGTACGCGAGGCCGAGTTCAATGACGCGACCGTTCGCATCCGCAGTGACACCATACCAGGTGCTGATCGGCGCGTCGGAAAGCCAGTTGTCGTTGTTCGCCCAGTTGTCGCCATCCGTAGCCAAATAAAGCGCAACTAGGACGTCTCTGTCCCCGCCAGTGGAGCGGGCCGACGAGGCCGCGGCGCAGTATGGCAGATCAAGCCGTTCGAGGTCGTCTTCCACGACATGTTTCCATACAGCAGGCAGGCATCCTCTCAGTTGGTTCCAGCGGAGGTTGAGTTTCGTTAGTGCGGTAAGGTTGCCCAACTCAGTGGGGATTGTCCCGCTCAACTGGTTCCCTTCGAGACCGAGGCTCGCCAGTACGGTAAGGTTGCCCAACTCAGCGGGGATTGTCCCGCTCAACTGGTTCCCTCCGAGACTGAGTTCCATCAGTGCAGTAAGGTTGCCCAGTTCCGGTGGAATCGTCCCGCTCAGATCGTTGTGCCAGAGGTCGAGTTCAATGACGCGACCGTTCGCATCCGCAGTGACACCATACCAGGTGCCGACTGGCGCGTCGGAAAACCAGTTGTCGTTGTTGGTCCATTTATCGCCATCCGCAGCCCAATAAAGCGCGACCAAGGCGTCTCTGTCCCTGGCGGCGGCAGCGGAAAGCTTCAATGGGACCGCGGCGCAGTATGGCAGATCAAGCTGTTCGAGGTCGTTTTCCACGACATATTTCCATACAGCAGGAAGGCATCCTCTCAGCCTGTTGCCGGCGAGGTACAATGCATCTAGATTAGCGAGGTTGCCTAGTTCTGGTGGAACTGTCCCGCTCAACTGGTTCCAGCCGAGGTTGAGGTTCGTCAGTGCAGTGAGGTTGCCCAGTTCTGATGGAATCGTCCCGCTCAACTGATTCCAGCGGAGGTAAAGGTTCGTCAGTGCGGTGAGGTTGCTTAGTTCCGGTGGAATCGTCCCGCTCAGATCGTTGTACGCGAGGCCGAGTTCAATGACGCGACCACTTTCATCCGTAGTGACACCATACCAGGTGCTGATCGGCGCGTCGGAAAGCCAGTTGTCGTTGTTCGCCCAGTTGTCGCCGCCGGTCGCATGGTAGAGCGCCACCAACACGTCCCTGTCCGTGGCTCCAGACGTGGGGACAGGAGTTGATGCGTGCGCGGTAGGAGTCCTCAAGACAACGGCCAAAGCACATACAACAGCGACAGCAGCCAGCATACGAAAAGAAGGCTTCATGACATGTTTCCTGTTTGCCGAATGAGCTACCTTTTTGCACTTGACCATGGCACGACCTATTCGTCTCCAGCACCGGAGGGAATGTCCCTGCCCATTCCCCTCCACAAAACCGCCCCGGATAGCCCTGACCCGCACGCAGAACCGCACCCGCTGCGATATCCATATGACCATATGTAAACATTGCAGTGAACATATGGTCATATGCACTTCTAAGCCGTCGTCTCCCGTCCGCCTCCCGCGCACCATGCGCACCGGACGCTAAAACGGTATCTCCTCTTCTTCACCTTGATTTGGTGCCGGACCCTGGGCTCCATCACGTGGACTGAGAAACTGCACATTCCGTGCCTGCATTTCCAATGAAGCGCGCGCGTTCCCCTCCTGATCTGTCCACGTGCTCGGCTCTTCCATCTCACCGACAACCAGCACCCGTTGCCCCTTCGTCAGATACTGGTTGCACGTCTCTGCCAGCCGTCGCCATGCCGAAACACGAAACCAAACCGTTTTCTCCTGTGTCGTCCCATCCTGGGTCCTCCAGCGGCGATTTGTCGCTATCCTGAAGGAAGTCACCGGCGTTCCATCCTGCGTGAGACGCATCTCCGGATCTGCGCCCAGGTTGCCAATCAAAGTGATCTGCTGGTACATCTCAATCTCCTATGTGTGAAGCTGCAAAAGTTTGAGCGACAAACCGCATATGGCGGCTCGCGCTTGAGAACCACTGTCAGCGTCGGCTATGGCCCGGCATGAAAGACCCCATCGAAAGAACGGCAGAAAGCAGGCGTCGCGCAATAGCTAATCTGGTAATTCCCCCTGCTGCCGCAGGGCAATCCATACCATCCTGATCTCGTCGTAGGAGTACTCATCGCCGAGCAATTCCTTGACCGGCAAAAAAAGGGTGCCGTCCGTTTCCTCGAACGCTCTCCTGATCTCCTCAAACCGATCCGGTGCAAGCAGTGATCGAATGTCAATATCTAGATTCGACTCCACAAGGCGTTCCAAATGTTTGATTACTGTACCTTCCGTCAGGTCCCGCTTTTGAGCCACCTGTTTAATAGACAAGCCTTGTTCCAACAGCTGTCTAGTCGTTTCGTAGGTCGAGACCTTACGTTCCGTTCTTTGTCTTCTATTTCTCCGTGCAATGGGGATGCTGCGCTCCACCAATCCGTGCTGGCGCGCGTAGCTGCCGACCGCCGCAATGAATGTATCGCCTAGTTGCTCCAATTTCGCCTTGCCCACACCTGAAATGAGGGAAAAACTCTCGTGGCTCTGCGGCAAGTAATAGGCCATCTGCTGGAGCGCCACATCATTGAATATCACGTAAGGTGGGACCCCTCTCTCAGCGGCCAATCTGCGACGTAAACCGCGCAGTTCCTCAAACAATCCCTGATCGAAGTCGTGAGCCGATCGGCCGGCGGCCGGCACTTTCCCCTGCTCACGTATAGGCCTCGTAAGGGTTAACGCTTGGCGGCGCTTCAGAAAATCCTTGCCCGGTCGAGTAACGGACAAAGTCGGGTACTCCCCTTTGTCTCTGTAGATCAGACCCTCTTCCACTAATTGGCCGGCTATCTCCTTTATCTCATCCGCGGAATAATCGTCGACAATTCCATAAACACTGAGTGCATCGTGCTTCAGCTCCTTTACTCTCTTCTTTCTGGAACCCCGCAGCACGTCCGTGACGTGGGCGATGCCGAAGCGCTCACCCGTGCGAACCACAGCCGACAGGATCTTCTGAGCGATTTCAGTGGCGTCGAACTCCTCCCTGGGCGTTAGACAAAAATCACAACCACTGCAGTTGTCCTTCGGCCACTCTTCGCCAAAGTAACGCAACAGAAATCTTCGCCGGCACGCCTGCAACTGGCAGAACTCGTTTACCCGGGCCAGCTTCTCACGCGCATTGCGCCGTTTAGTCTCGTCCTCCGTGTCCTTGTCTATGAGGTACTCCAGCTTCGGCATATCGGCGTAGGTATAGAAGAGGACGCAGTCGCTGGGCAGGCCGTCGCGACCGGCGCGGCCCGTCTCCTGGTAGTAATTCTCCAGTGTCTTAGGCAGGTCATAATGGACGATCAGCCGGATGTTCGACTTGTCGATTCCCATTCCAAAGGCGATCGTCGCCACGATGATAGCGGTCCGGTCGTGTATAAAGTCCTCCTGTCGCTGCTGACGTACGCCTCCAAGCTCTGCATGATAAGGCTGTGCATCAAAGCCGTTCTCACGCAACCGCGCTGCTAACTCCTCCGTACCCTTGATCGTAGAGCAGTAGATTATGACGGACTCCCCCTTGTGCTTCTGCAGCAGTTCTACAAGCCTGGTGAATGAGTCTCTTTGCTTGGCCAGCACGGAATAGCTGAGATTGGAGCGATTGAAGCTGGCAACAAACAGCTCTGGCTGCTCCAGGTGCAGCTGTTCCACGATGTCCTCGCGCACCCGCTCGGTCGCCGTAGCCGTCAAAGCCAGAAACGGCACCCCCGGCAGAGCGCTCCGCAACTCTCCCAGCTTGCGGTAATCGGGTCGAAAAGCATGTCCCCACACCGAGATGCAATGTGCCTCGTCTACCGCTACGAGGCTAACCTTCAATTTGGCGAGAAACTGTTGGAAGCTAGGCAGAGCAAGACGCTCCGGCGCGACGTAGAGGATCTTCAAGGTCCCCTGCTGCGCCTGTTGCTGTACGCGGTCGATCTCGAAGTGTGGCATCTTGTTGTAGAGATAGGCCGCGGGGATACCGGTTGCCTTGAGGGCATCCACCTGGTCTTTCATGAGGGCGACCAACGGCGATACAACCAGCGTCAATCCCTCGAATTGCATCGCCGGAAACTGATAGCATAGCGACTTGCCCCCGCCCGTGGGCATCAGCGCCAGCGCATCCCTTTCCTCAAGGGCGGTGGTGATGATCTCTTCCTGGAGGGGCATGAACTCGTCGTAGCCGAAGTGTCGTTTGAGTAGGTGATGCATGGGGCTAGGTTGTGTTGCGTTTTCAGTAGTTCCCTGCGCGGCCGGAGTTGGCGGGGACGCGTTTGCACACTGCTCGCATTGGTGGTTGGTCACAGAAGGCTGGTCGCTCTGGGTTGTGGCGTTTTGCTGTTTGAGGTAGAGCCACACCAGCCGGATCTCTTCGTAGGAGTAGTCGTCACCGAGGATTTCCTTGGCCGGTGATAAGACAAATCCGTTCGTCTGTTTGAGAGCAGTCTGGATTCTCTCGAAGCGCTCGGGGGTCAACAAGGCCCGCAGGTCGATGTCTTCCCACTCCGAAAGCATGTGTTCCAGATGGCCCATGATCGTACTTATCGGCAGGCCCCGTTGTCGGGCCGCTTGATCGAGGGTCAGACCTTGTTGCAGGAGTTGCCTAGTCTGGTCGTAGGTAGAGCCTGCAGCGACGCTGTTATAAGCCGGCTTGCTCTGCTCTTTCAAAGTGTGTACTGACCGAGACGGAGTTGCTCCTCCTAGCCGCCATTCTTTCTTGAAGGCATTAATCAACTCCTTCTGCCGTCTCTGCAGCACTTCGGGCGTCCACTCAGTTTCACTTATCACTTGCGTAGTGAGGGCGAAGGTTGCCACGCCCCTTCGCTGGAAATACTCCTTTTTCTTGCGGTTAAAGTCATAATTTAGCGCCTGCCAGTTCTTGCTGTGAGAAAGGAGGACAAGGTTGGCGAGCCTATGGGTCCATTCCATTCTCTCTTCTTCGTCGGGGAAGTCTATAAACCACTGGGAGTTACGCCCGGGATTCTGAGGCAGTACGTGCTCGATGGTGATCGTTGGATGGTTGTACTTGGCACCGACGTCGGCCAACAGAGTATCTAGACGCAGAAGCAGGGTCTTCGGCATCCGCGGCCGAGTGTAGACGGGGCCATCCAACGCACTCAAGAGATCCGCCTGTTCATCGGGAGAGAGTTGAAGCGGTGACGAAGGAGTAAAGAGGTCCTCTTTTCGTCTGATGGCGTGAAGGATGGGGCGGTATCTTCTTGCACGCTGGTTGATATTCGCCCGCATAATGAACATTTTGTAGGCCAGTCGTTCTAGGTCTTGAACAAATCGAAGGAACAGATCGGGGTCTCTGTGGTTGCGTTTGTAGAATGCCATTGCGGGTGGAATCCAGTCGAAGTTGTCGATCCAATTCAGGTAGTACAGGTATTGGTTGACACTCTCAGAGTCGCCCGTGCTTTGGTAGGAAGCGTCGATTACGGTTTGGTAAGCGTCGGCATAGGGTTCGAGTACATTGTCAATGAAGTCCACCCTGTTTACTGCTTTGAGAACGTGGTCCTGGAATTCCTGCTGCAAGGTTCCACGCGGTCTGCTCGTCATAAAGATCATGTAGATGTGCGCGAAGAGATCTCTGAAACGATCGCGACCTAGGCTTTCTTCGATGTTTTCCCATGTTCTTGTGTATCGAGAACGAACCCCTCTCTCCATCGACCCGATTATGTCGGCTTTGAGGATGTCGGTCGGTGATAGATCCAACCCTCTATCATTCAAAACGGAAAAGATGCGGTAAGCGGAGTTTTGATCTGATGTAGCGACGACGACCAGATAGCAGCGTTGAACAAGAAATTTCACGAGCGTTTTTCGTCGTTTTTCGTCGTATCTTTTTAGGGAGTTCCATAAGTATTTTGTATTCTCAAGCATTCTTCTCTGACTGTCGGACAGGTTTGCAGGAGGACGCTCAATCAGATTGAGAAGTCTCCCCACCTGCTGGATGTTGTCTTGAAAGAACTGTCTATCTCGCTCCCGAACCGCAAGACGAAAATGTTCCGGTATGTCAGCGGATTCTCGTCCCGGATCACAGACATAGCTATGCCAGTCAATTCTGTCTTTCTCGGAGGCTGCCAGTTCACGCAGTACGCAGAAAAGTATGGTCAGGGTGGTTATACGTTGTTGCCCGTCAACGATTTGCGCCAGAGGGTCGCTACCATTCTTGATAATTACGATACTGCCCAGGAAGTAGGGAGCAGCCTCACTCACATTCTCGACATGACCCATTGCATGCAAAAGGTCGTCCAACAACTCGCCTGTCTGTTCGGTTGTCCAGGCATAGGGGCGCTGATATTCAGGAATTTCAAAACGGTAGTTGTCACCAAAAATGCTGACAAGCTGCAGTTCTCTGGCTTCAATTGTGTCGGACATTCCTGAACTCCCGTGGACTGCTCCGGAGATAGAAGCGGGTGATGAGGTGCACATGACAGAGCTGCACTGCCGTCATCCGTACAGCCAATGGGGAGCATCGCTCGCCCTGGCCATGTTCCCGCTCTTCGCTGACGTTTGGCGCGACGAATCGCGCGAACCGCTTGACGCGCGCTATCTAGGCCGTCAACTAGAGAGAGACCTTTGAGCGGGTTTCTGATTTGGATTTGAGGTTGTCAACCACCGGACTCAGAGAGGAGTATAACAATAGTGTCCGCGCGGTAATTCTGTATCTGAGGTCCATTGCGGTGCCCCCTCGGTGGTAATAGATGAATGGTAGCCACCACAGCGAACCATAATCTAGCAGCCATCAAGGGGGCGCAATGCGCCCACGCATCTATTATCGACAACTGCTAGAAGCTAATTCGCTGTGGTGCACCCATGCTACTACAAAAGCGGGCCAGGAAACAATAAGGGCCGACAAGGACTAGAGCCGTGAATAGGAGCCGCAAACACGATACAAAGTATCGCCCAGCTGCGTATGCTCCTGAAGTCGACGGCGCGGCTGCGCATAGCGTGCAACTGGCATGGGCGCTGCACGCCGTTGTCTCTCTGTGCATGGCCTATCCTGTTCTCTCTATCGCGTAACATCCTCTCAGGTCTCTTTTTACCATCTCCAGAGCGACGGGCGCAGTGAAGGCACAATGCCAGAGGGATGCGTTTCCCGGTTTTCCAGGGGGCGCAGAACCTTCTGAGGCGATACAGCGCGAAAGTAGCCGTTAGCCGGCCACGACTCTAGCTGCTACAGAGACAAATCACCAACAGGCGCCCTTCCTGAAGAGGCTTCCAAACAGTCGCCTGGGACGCTCCCAACTCCGCTTGATCACTACCTCTGCCAGCACCATTCCCAATCCAGATCTTCCGCACCTAACCTTGCAATCGGCCTAGCAGCCAGGGCCGCCGCGCTCTCCTCCAACTGATCCAACGCGAGGCAGCGCATGAATGACAATCGGAATCCGGCACTGCGCCTGCCGGGTCAGGGCCAACGCCTGGAATCCAGCCGCTCCTCTCCCCCCGTCAAGCCGCCTCCGCGTAACGCTTGAACTTGCAACCGCTGTCTCCCGTCGCCGACCTCCCCCTGCCTCCCCCATCTTTAGTCGGCCCGAGATGACCGTTATCCGTGCCGCCCGAAATGTGAGCAGTCTGGCGCCAATTTTGAAAACTGGCATAAAATTGACGCGATTTTTCCCAGAAATTCCATAAAAAATACATGCTAGATGTGTATACTGATAAGCACATGATCCGGTGGCTATCAGTTCGGCGTTACAACCGGCAAAGCACAGGTCGCTATGTTGGACATCAGGTGTCTTCTGACGCAGTTGGCTGAAAGCAGAAAAGTGTTTCACTCCGAAGCTGACTTCCGGCACGCCCTGGCATGGCATATCCACCAAACCATGCCGAAAAGTCAAGTCCGGTTGGAGTACCCCGTGCCGGTCGAGCATCGGAAGACGTACGTCGACATCTACCTTCCGGATGAGAAGATCGCCATCGAGCTGAAGTACGTAACCCGGCGCTTGGAATTGCACAACGGGGAATCCTTCGCCCTCCGTGATCAGTTTGCCCATAACCAGAGGCGATATGACTTTCTCCGGGATATTCAGCGGCTTGAGCGTATGCGTAATGAACCGGGGTTGTGCGAGGCTGGCCATGCGGTGCTGCTGACCAACGCCCCGTTGTACTGGATCTGTCCAAGACGGCCGGATACGACGGATTCCGCCTTCCGCATTCACGAGGGGGCGGTGATCATCAAGGGAGAACTGGATTGGGCAACACATACCAGTCCGGGAACGAAGAAGGGTCGAAAGAAGCCGATACAGTTAAAAGGTTCATATTGTCTTCGCTGGCAAGACTATTCCAACATCACTGAGAAGTCGCGGGGAAATGGGAAGCCGCGAGGTATATTCCGGTATTTGGCGGTTTCAGTGAATTGATAAAGCAGCTTTCTTGAGGGGCAAGAGGCATATGGCTGGCCCCCAAAGCTGGCCCGCGCTCTGAGACATATGATGGAGCAATTCACCAAGAACAGAAGGGCCGGTTAGATGGCCGAAACACGGTAGCGACGCACCGCTGCCATGAATTTTCGCATTGCCCTGCAACCGCGTGCAGCCGGCAAAACAAACAACTATCGATCCTGCAAACACACCACCCTCCCTATAGCAGTACGACCGGGAGACCGTGCAAAGCAGCAAAGAACATTCATTCAGCATATGAATTGACCAAGGAGGCTCAAATGCCAAAACGATCCGCTTTCCTCACCCTGCTCCTCGTCACAGCACTGATGCTGGCCGCATGCGCCGCTACGCCGCCGGCCGCAGAAGCGCCCATCGCGCAGGGTCCGATCGACGACGACAACATTGTCGATATGAGCGGTAAGGTCGTCGTCGAAGCGGGCGGGATCATCCGCGTCGGCGGCTCCTTCGCCCTGACCGGTCCGATCCCCGACCCCGGCCTCGACATCCGCCAAGGCGCCGAACTCGCCGTCGATGACCTCAACGCGGCCGGCGGACTCGAAGGCTTCATGTTCGAGCTGGTAGCCGAAGACGGCGCCTGCGACGGCACGCAGGGAACGAACGTCGGCAACAAATTCGCCGCCGACGAGACCATCGTCGCCGTCACTGGCGGCACCTGCTCCGGCGAGACCTTCGGCCTCATGCCGATCCTGCAGGAGGCGCGCATCCCCTTCGTCAGCCCCAGCGCCACCAATCCCGACATCACCTCCGCCGACTGCGACGTCTGTAACCGCGTCGCCCTTAGCGACGCCCTCCAGGGCGCCATCGATGCCAGCTTTGTATTCGATGATCGGGGCTTCACCAGCGTCGCCGTCGTCCACGACAACTCCGACTACGGCAAGGGCCTGGCCGAAATCTTCCAGAACAACATTACGGGTCTGGGAGCCGAAGTGACCAGCTTCGAAGGCGTCCAGGTGGGCGATACCGACTTCCGTGCCATGCTGGCCAGGGTTGGCGCCGGTGGGCCCCAGGCCATCTTCTTCGGCGGATACTCCACCGAGGCCGGCCTCATCGCCCAGCAGATGACCGAAACCCCCAGCCTCGAGGACACCGCCTTCATGAGCGTTGACGGCGCCTACACGCAGCAGTATCTGCAAGCCGCCGGCGACGCCGCCGAAGGCACCTACATCTCCTTCGTCGCCGGCGCCGATTCCGAAGCCATGAACGCCGAATTCGACGCCAAGTACATGGAGAAATACGGCGTCAGCCCCGACGATCTCGGCCCCTTCCACAGCCAGAGCTACGACTCCGTCAAGCTGATCGCCGCTGCCCTGTCGGCCGTCGTCGTGGTCGACGATAACGGCAACCTCGTTATCGACCGCGAGGAACTGATCTCCGCCATTCGCTCGGTCGATTCATTCGCAGGCCTCACCGGCACAATCAAGTGCGACAGCATCGGCGAATGCGGCGCCGGCGGCGTACAGATCTTCCAGGTCACCGACGGCGCCTTCGTCCAGGTCTCCGGTTTCGGAATGGAGTAAACCTCAACACAATCAGGAGAGAGAACGTCTTCGTTCTCTCTCCTCTTACCCTCTAGCCCACCCCGAATAGAGAACACGAACTTTTAGTCCGTTGAGAGCGCAGACACGCAGAACCAGACGTCCGGACCGCCCTGAAATATTTCCCACAGGCTGTCGGCGCCCCACCGACACCTGTCCTTCCTGCGCATGGTCGCAGAACTTCACTTTAGCGGAAAGGTGGAAAGTAGAAGGCGAACCATCCCTATCGGTCTTGCAACGCGCAAGCGACTTTCGCACGAGCGAGTGGTTTCGACAGGTCGTGCAAGCTTGTCGCGCCGGCGCAGTGGCGGAGAAAGACCTCTTTTCACATGCCGTGTGACGAGGATGCTTTCGTGCAAAAGAACGGACGAAGCGGGCGGATAAACCCTGACACAGGAAAGATCAGGATTTGCGAATGGGGGATGTGCAGCTGCCCATAGTCATAGCGGAATTCTGATCGCAGAAAAGAGCGTCTGCCCGAGCGCCGGCAGATCCTCATAGAGGAGGAGAACGATGCAAGAGCCAGCGATTCCCCGTTCATACCACACATTTATGAACCTAATCAGGAGGCTTCAGGAGGAAGACCCGGGCGCCCGTCGGAAGGTGCTGAAGCGGCGCATAATGGATCTGCTGGATCTACCGCTGGAAATGGATGACCCGTACTGGGACGAGCCGGAGCTGTCTTATCTGCGGTCGAGCCGGACGCGTCGGCAGCTGTTCGAAGACCGGTTCAACCTGGCGATGCACAAGATACGGCAAAAAGAGGGTAAGTCGTGATTATCGAAAATCTGGATCTGGGACGGGTCTGGACCTGCCTACCTCGAACACGGGCACTGTATCCTCGCCACATCCGCGCTGGCGGCCCCCGCCTCCCCCTGTAGCGTTAGGCCATTGTCCGCTACATGCCCCGGTTCGACGCCTTGTCTGCCGAGGGATAGGGCGTCTGCCAAAGCGGGAGACCATGCCCTCGGCGGCCAACATCAAGGCGGGACCGATACGCCGCGAGGCCGTCGTTCTGCTCATCTGGTAACTATTGGGAAGGGAGTACCCAGGTATTGCCCCGGAGGTACGGGGAGAGAGGAAACCCTGCCATGAAACGCACTCTGATCATTATCGCGTTGCTGATTACACTCGCGCCCGCCCTGCTGTTCGCTCAGGGCGACGTTACGATTGAGAGAATGAATAACAAGCTGCAAGCCCTGTCCACCGACCTGGTTATTCTCGCCAAGGAGCTCAGAAGACTGGATGAGCGGGTGGCCGCTTTGGAAGCAACGCCCGCAGTTGCGTCCACCCTGACCATGGCGACGTGCGACCTGACGCTCAGGCTGCCTGGCGATCCTGTACAGCTTAACGAAGAGACCAAGGCCGCCCATCGCACGCTGTACGACAGAGAGCCGCCCATGTTCATGGCGATTATCAAGGTCGTCTGGCACCTGGATGGACGGGTACAAATCTATTACGCGTCCGGGCGTAGCGGGAACTACCGTAGCGTGTCCGAACTGTGGGACGGCTGCGAGTATGCAGGCCATACACCTTGGAAAGAGTTCGAAGATATCAACGACTTCCGCTAGAGGAGACACCCCGTAAAACGCGCAAACCTGTACGCGCTCATTCTCGTCGTGACCGTCCTTATCCTCTGCTGTCTCGCCGCGGTCAGCGCCAACGCAAGCGCAGATCAAAAGTGAAACGCAAAGTGCCGCTTGATTCCGCTTAGATGCCATGCCCGGCCAGCCGGCGGTGCGCGCAAGCGTGTAACCCGGGGATTTCTCCAATCGAATGCGCATTCAACCCGAGGAACCGCCGCCGGCTGAGGTGGCGGAAGTAAAAGCAGGAGAGCGGAGCTGACAGGAAGCACAAGAGGCGCGAGGCGAAGGCATCCTCGAAATGTGCGTCAGGGGCAGAGTTAAGAGGTGACTGGCGCGAAACAGTCCGTGTTCAGGGGCGAAAAGATGGAAGAGCCGAGGATTCCCAGTTCATACCACACATTTATGCGGCTAATCAGGAGGCAGGGGCTCTGGCTGGTTTTCACGTGGGTGGGAGGTTCTCCGGGCGAGATGTAACTGGGTCTGTTCTGGAATGGATTTTGGCACTCTTGATTCGAATACGGCCTTGGTATTCTGCCGACGACAGTTATCGTGTTTGCAATCGGGTTTTCAGTGACTAACTGCAAATGGACAACTACGCAGGCATGGCATTCGTGAGCGGGGAGATATGCAGGCTGACCGGCGTATACCGCGCCCGCTGTCATCAGGCAGTCCAGATCGAACTCGATGAGGGCGAGCTCTTCCCGCCTTGCGGCGCCGGCGGAGTTCAGCATGCCGCTACGTGGGAATACGTGGGTTCGTTTTAGATTGGCTAATCAAGCTGAAAGTTCCCTTTGTTTTTGTGTCGTACCCCGTTTGTTTTGGCAATTCCGACCAGAGAGAAAACGGGGCGAGAACAATTAGAACAGGAGGAACGGGAACGGACCTGTTCTCCCCGTGCAAAAAAGCGATGGCGCGACCGGCGAATCGGCGACAAGGAGCGAAAATGAGGGGACGGGGCTGGCGTCTGACAAAGCGGGGGGATTGGATCAACGGCCAACTGGCGAACCGGACGCGGGCGGGGATCGTATCGTTGGAGCGGTCCGGCCTGTGGGCCTACGTGGTGCGTACCCTGCAGGGGCAGGAGAAAGGGCGGGGCGCGAACTACCCGACGGCGGCCGCGGCAATGCAGGCGGCGGAAACAGCCGCGGCGCCGGTTGAACCGAAAAGGGGGGACCGTGTCTGACCGGCTACGGCATATCATAGTGGAAAGCGACCATGAAGCGATCACGGGCCGCGGCGACGTGGACGGCGCCGGAGGAGGCATAGAACAGGCCCCGCCAAATCAGGGGCATTGGTAAAGGCACCTCACCGCTAAGATGATAAGGATTTCAGAAGCAAGCGAACGGCCGCTTCTCTATTCCCGAACAGATTTCATTTCAGGCTCCTCACATACCCGCAAGAAACGTCACGACATAACTCAGAAAGTTGAGCAGGCCCATCACTGCAACGCCGAAGTAGTAGAAGAACGCAAAGGTCGGCTCTACGTACAGTTCCATAAGAATGGCGAAATCCTTCATGCCCTGCGTAACTTCTGGCTCCATCGTATGCCCCCTCTTTGTTCAGCCCTACAGGTTTTGACAGAATCCTGGGCTGATTTTCACGCCCAGGCTCTTGCTCCTGTTAACCGCTGCCCGGAGCCGTGATCAATCAGATCCCGGTGTGTGATTGTACTCCACAAAGCTACACTGAACGGTATGGTGTTCTCTGGGATGATCTACACATTCCCGCGTCGCATGGAAGATGTAGTTCGTCCACCAGCCCGCAAGTTTGTGGACGTCGGCGAACCACCAGTTCTGGTAACGGTACGTGAAGTAGTCGGTGTCACAGGTGTGAACTTTGCTGTTTGTGCCCGGCGGGACGTCGCGGTAAATCCACGCATAGGGAGCATCGTCCTTGTCGAACGCAATGTACATCGTCTTGCTGCTGTTATTGATGAGAATGCCGGGCCAGGTACAGTTTTCAGGGAGACCTGATTCTTCTGGCGGGATTGGCGGTGGGTCTGGAGTGGTCCCGTCTTCCTGGGCCAGCAGGCTGGAGGGCGTCAACAGCGCCGCAATCATGGTGGCAATGTAGAAAAAGCCTCCCATGGTACCCTCCTCAGAAATTGTTCTGAATGGGATTGTTGTTGGGAGACAACCGCAGGATACCAGACCGCTCATGAACCTGTCTCAGTCAAATATACCGATTCCGGCATGTTGATCTACTGATTTCGGTATATCCGGTTACCCGCCGTTCCACAGAAGGACGCATGAACATGGCTTGCCCGCAGAAATTCCGGGTAGTTGGGCGCAGCCAACGGTCAAGCGGGTGGAGCACAACGTCATATTCGGGGCAACCCATTGATTAACGAGCCTATCCCGTCCTGTTTCAGGCGCAGAGGACGATCTCATCTGCCGGTCTCCTTCTCGATTCTGCTCCTGCTCGCGCTGTTTCTGTCCGGATGTCGCGACAGACGCGCTGCCCCCACTGCCGTCCTCCCCGCAGCCGCAACCTCTTCCCTGGACCGGTCGTCATCGCCGCCGGGCAGCCCTGCGGCCAATCCGCGCGCGACCGCCGAACCTGTGACGACGGCATCCCTGCTCGATGAGGCCGCCTATCTTCACCAGATCGGCGACTACCGCCAGGAGCAAAGACTGCTGCAAACGCTGCTGGCCGATCTCCCGACGGAGCCTGCCCAGGGACGGGAGACACCTGCCGCCTCCCGTACGCAGACGCGCGCCGCAATCCTCTACCGGCTCGCCCTGGCCTATCTGGCAGCTGACGATCCGCAACCGGCGCTGGACGCGCTTGAGCAGCTCCGGCGCATGGGCGACGCCCTGGCCGCGGGTGAGATCACTCTGCCGTCCACAAACGGAGAAGCGGTGGCGCAGATCCTGATCAACAGCCTCTTCCTGCGCGGCGAAGCTCTGGCCGGCGTCGACCGCTCCACCGAAGCCGCGGCCGCCTACCGCGCATTCGTGGCGCAGCGACCCCAGCTCTCCGGTGTCGTCGAGGAACGCATCGCCGATGCACTGCTCGCGGCAGACGAACGGCTGCAGGCCGCTGACGCGCTGCGCCGGGCCGCCGCCGCAGCCATAACCGCAGACGAGGAAGTCCGCCTTCTCGAGCGGCTCGCAGCCGTACTCGAAGGTATCGGCCGCTGGGACGAAGCCGCCTCCATCTACGATGAGATCCTCTTCGGTCCGCCTTTCGGGCGCGCAGAACCGGGCCCGGATCAGGCCGCGCCTGCGTCGGACAATATCCTCGCCTACAGAGAAGCCTCCATCTACCGCGCCGGTTATCTCCATCGCGCCGGCATGGCCTATGCCGCGGCCGGCGATGAAGAAGCCGCCATCCTCCGCTGGAGCATGGCGCTGACCGAAGACCCGGCCAGCGATGCCGCCTACCTGTCTCTCATTCAGCTGGTGAACAGGGACGCGCCCGTCGACCCGTTCCTGCGCGGGGAGATCTATCTGTTCGCCGACGCCTACGCGCCGGCTATCGCCGCCTTTGAGCAATTCCTAGAGAAGTCGCCGCATGCCGCCCGCGCCGGCGAAGCCTGGCTGGGAACCGCCCGTTCCCTGATGGGGTTGGAACGGTGGGCAGAGGCCCGTCTTGCCGTCGACCGCGTGCTGACCGACTTTCCCAACTGCGTCTGCTTTGGTGAGGCCTGGTTGGCGCGGGCGCGCATCGCCTCTGAAGAGGGCGCGCCCGCAGAGGGACGGCGCATCTACCGCACATTCGCCGCAGCGCATCCCGATGACCCGCTCGCGCCGGAAGCGCTGTGGCTGAGCGCGCTCTCTTCCCTCGCCGCCGGCGCCATACAGGATGCCCGCGGCGCGGTCGATCCTTTTGACGAAGCTGCGGCCGATCTGCTCAGGCTGGCGGACGCCTTCCCCGGCAGCCCGCGCGCCGCCGACGGGCTTGCCGTCTCCGCAATCGGCGCGTTCGAACGCGGCCGTTACGAGTACGCCGCCAACCTCTTCGAACGGCTGCTCTCCGAGTACCCCCATGCGCAGCCGGACTTTGCAACCTACTGGCTCGGCCGCGCCCGCCATGCCCAGGGCGAAGTCAGGGCGGCGCGCGCCCTCTGGAATGCGCTCGTCGCCCGCGCGCCCGAAACATTTTACGGCCTTCTGGCCGGCCTGGACCTTGACGCCGCGCAGCCCGGGCAAAATCTTGTCCCCCGCCTGGCCCGTATGAACATAGCCGTGCCCCCGTTGCCCGGCGACGATGGCAGCCGCGCCTTCGCCGAAGACTGGCTGCGCGGGCCGGAGGGTTTCGCTCGCGCCCAAAACAGCGAGGCGGCAGCTGCCGCAGACAGCGTCGGGCCATGGGACCTGCCCCAGACCGTGGTCGATGACACGGACCTCGTCAAGAGCGAGCTGCTACTGGCGCTGGGTCGCCGCGCCGAGGGATTGCAGCTGCTGGAACAGATCTACTGGCGTTATCACAACGATCCGGCGGCGCTCTATTCCCTCATGCTGCGCTTTCATAAGTTGGGCGCCAACAAGCTCTCCATTACGGCTGCCCACCGTCTCATCGAGCTCAGCCCGGCAGAGCGTATTGCCGAAACGCCGCTCTTTATCCAGCGTTTCGCCTATCCCAGACATTACGCCCGCCTGGTCGGGAAGCAGGCCGGAGAGTTTGAGATCGCCCCTCAGCTTCTGTACGGCCTCATCTTTCAGGAGAGCCACTTCGAGCCTGCCGCGCGTTCCTATGCCGGCGCCCGCGGCCTCATGCAGATCCTTCCGGGTACAGGCTGGGAGATCGCCTATAGTCTCAACTACCCCAACTACGCCACCGAGCTGCTCGACCTTCCCATCGTCAGCATCCGTTTCGGCGCATACTACCTGCGCTGGGCGCGCGACTATGTCGGCGGCAACGACATCGCCGCCGTCGCCGGCTATAACGCCGGCCCCCGCAAGGCCCGATACTGGCTCAGCGGCACCGAGACGGATGACGCCCTTTTCATCTACAAGGTCCCCTACGACGACACACGCCGCTACCTTCAGGGCATTCTCATCTGCTTCGTCCACTACCTGCGCATATATGGAGGCGTCTAGCTCTTGTTGACCTTTGTCTGAACAGCGATTTCCGGGGGCAAAGTGCGATTGGTCCAGGAACGGCTGCGCAGCTGCGCACAATAAACTCGCTACGCCCTTGATGTTCTCCGCGCCTCTCCGCGTCCCTCCGCGGACAAAAAGCAGTTCTCCGCGATCCTTCTCGGATCGATCAGAATGAGTATACAAGTCTCCGCTTGGCTTCAAGGCAGATACTTCAACACGCCAATGCCTGACGCTTTCAGATTCTTTGAATGACCGTTGTCATTCATGGCCCTGTGTCAGATCGAAGCAGAGGCGGGGAAAGTAAGGCCTCCCCGCCTCCCTTCTACCGAACCCGGCCGCCTGCCGTTCCTCAGGGTTTACGTGACGAGAATGCCAGCTGTTGATCCCCGGGTACACGCTCACGCGCACAGCAAGCTGGCCGGAATGCAATTAACGGAGACTCAGACAGTAGTTACCTTCACAATGTGTTGCACTATAGAGAAAGCAATAGTCTATTCGACTTGAAAGGAATACAAAGTGATGTCCGGGATCGTTAATTCCTGGCCGCGAACCGACAAATATGTCACCAGGCCGTTTACACGACCCACAAACGAAATAACGTCCCCTTTCGAGACACCCGCCTTCGTCTCCTTAAGCCGAAGGAATATTTCGTCCTGCTACGCCTCGTCATACGTCACTGCAACGCGAAACCGTGTATCATCATTCGTTGCAAAGACTTCGAGAATTTGGCCCCTGTAATTGACGACTGAATCGAGATGTCTGTCCCAATACCCCATCAGGTCGTCGTAAGAAATATCCTCCGAAACGTCCAACCACTCGTCATAGGTCCGCTCCGCGTAAAGCGCCGCAGCCGGAAAGAACAAGAGGAACTAGAATCAGGAACACCCGCATCGTTACCCTCCTTGCATGCGTATCCTGACGCCTACCGCGATGGCAGACCCGCCAGCTAGCAATGCCCAAAATGGTATCAGCAGAACAATGACCGCCTGGGTAATGAGCGGGTTGAAGATCACCGCGGCGCCAAAGACGACGTAAAACGCACCCAAAATGATCCCAGGCAAAGAGCGTTTTCTGCCGCTACGCGACAATATGTGCGCCACGCCCGCAATAACCGCTGAAATCCCCATGAACAGAGTCAGATATGTGCTCGCCAGAATGCCACTGATGATGGGGTAGCTAAGGACCAGAAAACCAGCCACGATGCTGAACAGTGCGCTGATGGCCATACGCACGCGACTGCCCTCCGATTGGCCGAGCACGCTCTCGAACAAATCAAGCACGCCTCCCGCCAGCCAGTACGCTCCCAAGAACTGAATCGCTGCGATCAAGGTGACACCCCGGCCCATGACGAGCATGATCACACCAAACAGAACAAGCAGAATCCCTCGTACGAAGGGCAGCCACCAATTCATAGCCAGCGTCGTCTTTGCCGTACTCATTGCCTCCCTCCTTTTCTGTACTGCAGCTCCCGGGCCATATCCTGATTACACCGCTTAGTCGATCATGCTCCCGACAGCAAAAAATGCGCCCATACAGAGCGCCGCCTCGGCGACAAGCCATAACGTCCCTTCAATCCATTGGCGCTTATCCACACTCTTAATAATCAGTTTGGCTTCTCTAAGTACATCCGCCGCGGCAAGGCTCAGACGCTTGGTGTCCATTGTGTGTCCTTTCGCCACAGGCCAGCGTTGCAATACTCGCTACCAGGATACACGGTCACGCGCACTGAATGCTGGCAAGATAGGTGCCTGGACCTCTTCATATGTAAGACGTTTCATGTACGGTGCACACTTTTGCAGGGTGCCCCTGTCCTTGCTGCGAGAAAGAGGTGATGCCTGTGCTTAATTTCTGCAAGCGAAGGTGCCAGACGAGAGGGACACCCTGCATATAAATATTATAATACCTGCTATTGTTCATCAAGTTGAGGTCGTCCGCCAACTGGCCGGGGTAGCGCGCGAGGACTCTCAGCTCTGAGCAATACAGAACGACCTACTGCTACCAGAGCCAGTGGGGGCTGCTATGGGGATCAGCCGTCAGCGCTTCAACATAATTTTGCGCGAGTTGTTCGATATGAGGCTGATCGCGAAGGTGGGCAAGCGGAACAAAGCAAACGTCTATGCG
This sequence comes from Caldilineaceae bacterium, assembly GCA_965207495.1. GTDB lineage: Bacteria > Chloroflexota > Anaerolineae > Caldilineales > Caldilineaceae > Bin5. The sequence continues at coordinate 77,478 of CBDBMP010000004.1, read as the reverse complement.
ATCGCAGAGGAGGATTACCTGTACGATTTCGCCAATCACGGCGTGCCGGCAGACCGTCGGTCGGTGGACGGGGAAACGGTGGACCGCCTACGAAGTGTCAAACGCACCGGACACAGGAAAGGAAGTAAAAAATCTCAAAGGGAAGGGAAAATAGATATTCCGGCCCTGACGGGCGAAAGAGGCTGCCGAGGTGCGAGAGCAAAGGTGCTGACAGCACAAATTTTTTCGTGTAGTCAATATAAACCCAAAACTCCAACAAAGAAATTCACTTCATATCCAAACACAGACAACAACATCAAAACTCGGCCGCAATAACGTTCTTCTCTTTTCTTACACGCAGGTCGAAGTAGTACAGAACATACGCAGTGGTATAGAGCGGCATAATGAATATGGACGCCAAAATCCCGATAGAACTATTGACGCCATATAGTAATTCTTGATCCAGACTGGGAAGCACAGTAGGTAATCCAATACCCAAGAACACACTGACCAGACCCGCAATCACGCCTGAGATTACACCCAAGAGCAAGTAATAGCCAACAGTCCGTAAAACAAAGTTCCTACTGAGATCCCAACTTCGGCTCAGCGACTCTATCGGCCCTGTTCCCTCCACCATGAGCGCGACGTGGGAAATCAACCAGCGAGCTGCCATATAGATGAAAACGATAAAATATAAGACACCCGCAAGACTAAATCCCAATAGCCCTGGTAGAGCCCTGCCTATCACGTTCATAATCGACTCTACTTGGCGTGCCTGCGCATCGATATCTTCGGGTGGAATCGACGTAGTGAAGACGTCGCGAAATACAGTAAGGGGAAAGTCAGTCGCGAGGAATGTAATATAGACTGGAATTGCCAACACGATCAATATGCCAGCAAGTACAGCTGTCGACGCCGCCACCATGCCGAAGTAGACCAACAAACGACGCAGGCTGTTAATGATGGCTGTTCTGATGGCAAGCGGTCGCCCGTGCAATGATTCGACGCAGTGGGAAATGATAGCAAGGTATGCAATTGCTTGAACTGGCACGATGACGATGGAGAAAACTGTGCCCCCGAACACGCCCCTAGCGAAGAAAAAGGCAAGAATTGCGAGCGGAATATAGACGATGGCGGTTGTAAGCAGAAAGATGCCGAAGTGGGTACGGTACATTCCAAGCGTGCGGCCTATCAACTTGCCGACTGTAAGAGGTGTGGAGGGCATGAGCACTTTCCAATCGGCTGGAACGGAGTTGGAACTGGTGTGGCACAACTGGCCGCATTACTGGTTATGTTCGCCATGCCTTCCGCTGCAACACCGCGAGTCAACTGTGAGGGACAGGGGAACCGGAGAACCTGTCCCCCACACCCCGCGGCCAGGAACAGCCTACCACGGTCGAGAAAACGGTCAAATTGGACAAAATTCATCCGATCCATCGGCGTGGACAGAGATGTCTACGATGCGCCCTTCCAGGATATGGGTCTGGTTCGTCGCTTGCCGTAGCACTTGCCGCGATGGTAGGTCCCAATGTTTGAGAAAGGCTAACCGGCACTGTGTCCCTACCCCAGCCATTTGGCGGCGCGTTCGGCGTTTTCGGCGCGGGTGTAGTCGGCGACCATGCCGGCGCTTTTCCAGCGGCCCTGCGCCATAATCTCATGTGTGGGCGCGCCGGCCTGCGCCATGCGCCGTGCCATCCCCACCCGCCCGGAATGGCCACTGTATCCGGTCCCCAGGCCTGCGGTTTTAGCCGCGGCCTTGACGCGGCGCGAGATCGACGATTCAGACAGACCGAAGACCGAATCAGAGCCGACCGCATCCTCAAGCCGGACCGCATCGAGATGCGCCATCGCAACCGGTGTCAGGTAGACCGTGCGCGGGCTGGCATCGGTTTTCGAGCGCCGCACCGTGAGCCGGCCGGAGCCGTTGTCCCAGCGCGTTACGTCGTCCCAGACCAGCGCGGCTGCTTCCGAGCGCCGCAGGCCGGCGTCCGACATCACCCAGCAGAGCGCGATATCGACCAGCCCCCGGCGCAGCGCGGTCTCCGCGCCCTCGAGAACGCCGCCGCGGCCGACGCGGGGAAAACAGGCGGTCTCGTAGATGTTGACCAGCGCGGCCATGGTCAGCGCGTTCACCTGCCGCGGCGCGGCCGCCTGGCGCGCAAGGCCGCTCATGGTATCGGCCACCAGTTGGTCGCGCGCGGTCTGCTCCACCTCGGCCAGCGCCTGCAGCTTGCGCAGCGCGGACACGAACACGGTCAGCGATGAAACGCCGGCGCCTTCCGATGCCCGTGCCAGCAGATAGCGGCGCAGATCCGGCGGCGGGGGGCACAGGCCGTAGACCTGCTGCGCCGCGGCCCAGCGTCCCCAGGTTCTGAGCGCGCTGGCGTAGGCGCGGCGCGTGTTGGGCGCCATCGCCTCGAACGCGGCCTGCACGCGGTCCTGTGTCGCGTAGTCGCCGTCGATGGGAACGATTGCTGCGGCCGCCCCGTTCTGGAGCGCGACCAGCGCGCGTGCGGACCCGTCGACATACACTTGCATTACATCCTCCGGAATTCGGGAAAAAAGAAGACCCCAAAGGGGGTTTCCAAGCAAGCGATAATTACTCTTATCGCTTGCTTGGATTGGCCAGTATACACTACCAAGAGAAGGACGCAAAGATGCCAAATCACCACAAACTGCGAGGTATCCCAGCTACCCCCGTGCGATTTCAGGCGCTCTACGGGCCTCCTGCGGTGTTTTTATCTGGATGAGAAGGATGTATTGGGGTTCTTGAACTGACTACACGAAGAACCTGGCCTCTTCCACGATGCCGCACGATGCCGGCGGCGGCTGATCCGCGCAGTTTGCCGCGGCTTGTGCCTGTTGATAGACTAGGACCCGTTGACGCCTGTCTGAACAGTATTTTTTCCCTCGCAAAGTGCAACAAAAAGGCGAAAAGCCGCCCAGCTGCACAAAGAGAACCCGAAACGCCTTTGCTGTTCTCCGCGCCCCGCCGCGGATCAAAAAGATGTTCTTCACGCCCTTCCCAAAATATCAACGGAACCTGAACTGTACGCACAAGGAGAATAGCCGGACATGATGATCGACCCCGACCGGTTCGCGGATGCCCTCTATGCCACGCCTCCCCTGGAGGCTGTGGAAACGCGCATCCTCGAAATGCTGGCAGCCGCAGGGAACGAGTTCGTCCCCCATTCAGTGTTGCACGAAGCGAGCGGCCTGCCCCACGGCCCGTTCTTCAACGCCTGGGGGCAGCTGTGGAGAAAATTCTACGACGCCTGCGACTGCAGCCTGTGCCGGACCAAGAGAAAGGACAAGATCCACCATGTCCTCGATGGTTTACGGCTGGCGGAGAGCGATGAGTTCTCTTACCGGCTGCCCGCGCCGCTGCGTGAGCTGGTCAACCAATGGCTCGACGACGAGGGCGTTCCCGCCTCCAGTCAAGTGGCCGCGACCTGGATGCGGTGACGGTGGCCGCGATTACCGCCATGCGGTGAAGCAGGACTGCGATTCACCGCACTAGGTGGTGACGCTGAGCACTTAGATCTGAGCGCCGGCCAGCCTTCTGTGCGTTTCGCGAGCGTGTACCCAGGGATGTCACGTTTGCCCTGTGGAACGGGAGGCGGCCGGATTCGCGGTCTATCCCCGCGTGGGCGGGGGAACCGTTATCTCTCAATCTGAGGCAGGGGCCGCTGTCGAAGATGGCGGTGGCTCTTCTATCAACGATCCGGAACCATCCAAGATTACATACAACACGAACAGGAAGAATAGGATGCCCACTAGGCAGGTAAGGTACTGGTCTGGTGTGAGCCCTTCTGCTTCCTGATTCATACCTTCCTCCTTGAGAAACTCAGACAGAGAATAAACGACTATTCTGTCATCGCGGTCAGAAGCGCTGACGCTTCAACACAGCCGCCTGTCCATTCGACAGTTTCTTCCAATACACCTGTAACAATGAACATATCGAGATAGCCGGTCAGTAGGCGATTGGCGTATTGGGGGAGGATGAGGGCTTGCTTTCCTGTTTCAGCTGCTCTGCGATGGATTTGAAAACAAGCTGGTCATGTGGCCGGCCCGCTCCGTGGGGGCCAGGCTCGGGCAGATGGCGCTGACCGTGACCCGAACTCTACCAACTCCTGGGCAAGCGACTGTGTCAAGCCGGCGATGCCGAACAGAAATCACCCGCCCGCCATCCTGCCCATCCTCGAATCCCACAGTTCGCCTGTTGCTGACTCCATCCTGCGGACATTGAGCAACGGGCGAATGCCGGTTCAAACAACCGTCAACGAGACCTGGTCATTGATTGCTGTGACTTCTCTGGCTTGTCACCGTCCCGGAGGGCGTCCGCCCACGGCCTATTCATACAAGCCGGAGCCGAAGATCAGTCCATCGTAGCGCACCACCCAGGTATGCTTGGCCTGTGCCTGATCGGTAATCGGGCTTATATGGACATACTCTGTCCACAGCCCCTCCTCGGTTGTGCTGAGTATCTGATCACCGAAGCGATAGCCGTTGACGTCCACCCCCAGGTCACCTTTCAGGTCCTGGCCCAGCCGCCCCGGGTCGGCGTGGGCGATCATGAGATCATTCTCATCGACGATAAAGACATACCATTCGCCGTCCACACTCTCCGGGCTGTTGTAATAGGCGACCGTCTCCTCTCGACCATGCGCCTTGTAGTACCGGACCGCCCTGTCCACGACGGCGACCGTGTATTCGGCCGGTTGCGCCTTGGTAACCGCCGTAGCCAGACTGGGCATAACCTGATACCAGCCGGAGCCGAACAGCAGCCCGTCGTGCCTGACCACCCACGAATGCTTGTACTCCTGGTTGCCGGTGGCAAGGTTCTGGAAAAGATAGTCCACCCAAAGCCCCGCTTCAGTCGCGCTGAGCATCAGGTCGCCGAAGCGATATCCGGTGACATCCACCCCCAGGTCACCCTTCAGGTCCTGGCCTAGCAGATCCGGATCGGCGTGGGCGATCACCTGATCATTCTCGTCAAAAATGAAGACATACCACTCGCCGTCCGCGCTCTCCGGAGAATTGTAGTACTCGACCGTCGCCTCACGCCCCTCGGCCCCGTAACGCTGCAAGGCCCGCTCCACCATGGCCACCGTGTAGCCCGAACGGTCCGCCTTGGTGACGGTGGCGCCCCGGGAAAGATCTGGCAGAATCTGATACCAGCCGGAGGCGAAGATAAGCCCATCGTGCCGAATCACCCAGGAATTCTTGTACTCATCGTTGCCCGAGGCAGGATTGAGGAAGAGATAGTCTACCCACATCCCCTCCTCGGTCGCGCTGACTATCACTTCACCGTGTCGATAGCCGGTGATATCAACCCCCTGAGGGCCCATCAGGCTTTCTCCCACCATGTCGGGATTAGGGTGGGCGATTACATTATTGTTCTCATCGGCAATGAAGACATACCACTCGCCGTCCACGCTTTCCGGCGTATTGTAATAGGCTACCGTCGCCTCCCGCCCCTTGGCGTCGTAAAGTCGCAAGGCTTTCTCTACCGTGGCCACCGTGTAGCCGGCACGGTCCGCCCTGGAAACCTGCCTGCTTGACTCGGTGACGGAACGATCCAGCTGCGCCTGGGATGGCATGTAGTGATAACAGCCGGACACAACTACGGCGGCGGCCGCCAGTACAGCTGCCAGTCTGCTCAGTAACAGACGCTTGCGCATTTTCTTCCTCCTGTAACGCCCTTCTTTGAGTACCGGTGCAACACGGCCAAACGGCTACACATGTAAAATTTCACAAAAACATACCGAACATACCTGCACCGAGCCGTCCAGTGAGGTGTGTTCGGAAGAAAGGGAAAACATATGGGAATGGGATTTTGGTATACAGTCCCCATTCCTTTCGTTTTCAAACGCCATTGTCCGGCTGTAAATCCCGCCCGCCGTTCCACGGGTATCTATTCACGATTTGGCCGGCGTGACATAACCCGGGTTCACGTTAGCGCGCACAGCAGGCTGGCCGGCTTGTCAATCGAGTGCAAGCGCCGCGGCGCCAATTCCCGCGCCCATCCGGAACACACCCTTCGCGCCATATGCTCCAGTCCACCATCCTTAGGACAAACCTGGCCTTCCCAAGGACGTCGTTCATAGCAGTCCTCCCGGAACTCAGACGCTAACTGGACTTAAGCACGCAGGGCCTGGGAATCAACAATATGCGGCATCCAGGCTCTCATGACGACTGGCATCAACACAAGCCCTGTCCTCATGATTCTGATGCCAGAATTGAACTCGCCCCGAACCACCAGGCGCGGAGCGTTTGCGTACAAGGCCATTACAGACCACACAGGCATAATCCACCTGTCTTAAAGCTTCGCAAACGTGAACAACTCGCTCATCGTACTCCAACACAGCCCTGTCACCATCCCGAAAAGCGCGAATCAAAGCCTCTTTCGCCACCATAGGCGCAGGACGTCGTAACGCGTATTCCATCTGCCATCCCTCTCTGTGATTTCCCTACTCGATAGGTTCGACTTGAAAGGAGTACAAAGTGATGTCCGGGATCGTTAATTCCTGGCCGCGAACCGACAAATATGTCACCAGGCCGTTTACACGACCCACAAACGAAATCACGTCCCCTTTCGAGACACCCGCCTTCGTCTCCTTAAGCCGAAGGAATATTTCGTCCTGCCACGCCTCGTCATACGTCACTGCAACGCGAAACCGTGTATCATCATTCGTTGCAAAGACTTCGAGAATCTGGCCCCTGTAACTGACGACTGAATCGAGATGTCTATCCCAATACCCCATCAGGTCGTCGTAAGAAATATCCTCCGAAACGTCCAACCACTCGTCATAGGTCCGCTCCGCTATCGGTGTCAATGGCGGATGGTAAAGGTCCGCGCCGCGTAAAGCGCCGCAGCCGGAAAGAACAAGAGGAACGAGAATCAGGAACACCCGCACCGCTGTCATCCACCACGGATCCGGAACCGCTGCCTGCACGTTTCTCTCTGCCATATCTGTCTCCTTAAAATAAGAGTCAAATAAGAGCCAACTGCTCCGCGTCGCGCAGTTGGCGGTGCTTCCGATTGCCCGCCCGCTTTGGGTCGTCGCACCGGCTATGACAGGCCTGGCACGGCGCGACCGGGTTGCCCGTCTCCAGATGCGGTGATGGCGAGCAGTGCGATGGTGATGAGTGAGCGTCTCATGGTGTCTCTCCCGGGTTTTCGTCGGGATTTTCGTTCTCTTCCGTGTCGAACTCAATCACAATGAACCTGGCGATAGCGAGAACTGCCGGCGCGCCGGCAACGATCCAGAGTGCGATTTTCATGAGTGTCGGCATTTCCTGCTTTGGAACCTACATAGTTGACTGGCCGGCGGGCGGGTTGCTCGACAGGAATGCTCTCCTACCTCTCTTTTCAACTCGCGCCGCGCAAAGCAAGCCCAGCACGCTCAGCATCACCACTAGGTAAATAACCAGTCCTTCCCCCATCCTGAGACCGCCCTTTCCGCGCGCAGCAACGCCTAGCCCCGCATCCTGAACGACGCGATGAGCGCCCCAGCCCCCGCCAGCAGCGCCCAGAACGGCAGAATAAAGACCAGCACCTGCTGCGTCAGGACCGGGTTGAATACGATTATCAGCCCGAACACGATCGTGAAGATGCCCATTATCAGGCTGCCGAGCGACTTCTTCCCTTTCCGTCCTTCAAATATCTGGGCGGCGCCGATCAGAAACGCAGCTGTTCCCATGAAGTAGGTCAGCCAGAAGCCTGCGATCAGACCGGATATGACCGGATGCCCCATAACAAAAAAACCGGCGATCATGCTGACAACTGCGCCGAGGATGGTCCACACCCGCGACTTGTCGGTCCGGCCCAGGATGCCGGCCGTCAGGTCCATAACGCCGCCGAATATCCAATAAATGCCTAACGTCTCGATCATAAGCACGAGCGTGGTCCCTCTGCCCCAGGTGAACATCATGATCGACAGCACCAGCAGCAACACGCCCCGCACCGCTGTCATCCACCACAGATCCGGAACCGCTGTCTGCACGTTTTTCTCTGCCATCTCTGTCTCCTCAAAATAAGAGTTAAATGAGAGCCAGTTGCCCCGCGTCGCGCAGCTGGCGGTGCTTCCGATTGGCCGCCCGCTTCGGGCCGTCCTACCGGTTATGACAGGCCTGGCCCGGCGGTGCGACCATAGCGGCGGCCGGCGCGGTTGTCGTGGCGCTGCCGCCATCGTTGTCGGTCGCGGTCAGTCGAAAGGTCAGGGGCGCCGGCGCGGTCATGTGGGGCTTGATGCTGGGTATCTCTGCTTAACCGTCCCTTTCAAAGTACTGTTGTTCGTTGGTGGTTCCGGACTGCGGGCGTCCAAAGGCGGGGGCGTTTGTCAGAACATCGAATGTCGGGTACAAATTACAGCTGATCGTCGAAGGGTGGCGTAGCTGCGCCACGAAAACCCGATACGCCTTTGATGTTTTCCGCGTCATCCCCATCCAAAAATCCAGGAATCCCCGTCCTTCGCGGATCGACCGGTCTTGTTTCTCACAGTATTCAAGCGAAAATCATCCCGAACAGGCCCGCAGGCGTTCCTCCCTTCTTGAAATCTGAACGCCCTCCCCCAAAGGTCAACGGTACCTGACCAAACATCAACGAGACCTGGTTAGGCCGCCCGCCGTTCCACTGGGGTTAGAATGCGCATTCGCTTGATCAAACTATCCCCGGGTACACGCTCGGGATGCGCACAGCAGGCTGGCCGGACGGTTAGTCTTTCTCGCAACCGCGCCTTATTTCCCGCACCAGCTTCTCAAATTCCGCCTGCGAATAGTCGCGATCGAACTGCCTCATGATCAGGTGTTCGATCTCCTTGGCCGGCGGCCACCCGTTGCGTGCAGCCGAACGCAACAGACGGCGGTATACATCATCCGGCAGATCGATCGTCACAATCCTCTTCACGCGCATGCCTCTCCATTCACCTCACACCCGCCGCCGGCAACACCCGCTCCTTCACCGGCTTGCGCTTTCCCGAACGCCTGTAACACCTGCCGCATCCCCCGGAACACACGGCGGGCTGCCGCCGTGTTCGGCGCCTTCGTACACGTCATACCGACGGCCGGCTACATGGAGCCCGCCGGGCGACTGACCTGCGGGGCAGCGATCTTCGGATCAGAAAAATCGCTGACGAAGCCGTGCGCGTTGCAAAGCGCAATGCGAACAATCTACTGCACCCTGTTGGTGGGGGATTGTGAACGGGGCTTACGCGGCTCCACGGCTATCCGACGAAAATCGGGGAACTCTGTGCGAAAACACCAGGCGCATATCTCCCCTCTTTTGGCGGATCCTTCCCGGTCAATTATATCCCACTCATCCGTCAAATTCGTGTCAATTTAACCCTGATCTGCCCTCTTTTCATGTCAATATCGTCCCAATAACGGGATTCATCCTGGTCCGATACCATTGAATTTGTCAATCCGGTACTGATGGACGACTTTGCCGCCTGATGACGGTGCGCGTGTTCCACGGCCACTAAGAGGACCTGACTTTCCCGGTCCTGACGTGGGTGCTGTAAGGCGTTTCAATTTCGCGGGCATGGCTGACAGGATAGGGGACACTGCATGGCGCGCGGTTGGGGTCGCCGGTGTTGCGGGCGCCAGAGACGGATGAAGTCTATCCCCGCGTCTGCGGGGGAACCTCTCACCGGGCGGTGTCTTGATGAATCATCCGGAACGTCTGGAAATTCCACCCAGAAATAGCCCGACGATCTAGGGCCCGTTGACGTTTGAACGACTTCCGGATGCAAATTACGCCTGATCATCGAAGGGCGGCGCAGCTGCGCAAAGAAAATCCGATGCGCCTTTGGTGTTCTCCGCGCCCCTTCGCGTGACTTCGCGGATCAATTGGTTTTGTCTATTTCAACATTCAAGCGAGAAACATCCCTGTCAGGCCTGCAGTCTTTCCGTTCTTGTTGACCAGCCTTCCCAAAAATGTCAACGGAATCTAATCCATCGCTATTTCGACAAGCCGGTGATAGTCGGCGATACGGCCCACCACCAGATGCCGGCTCAACTCCAACTCCACGATTATCCCGCGATCAGCCATGCGCAAGAGCGAAAATGAAACGCTTTCCGGCTCTATGTTCCCGCTCAGAAAGCCGCCCGCGCGCTTCGCAATCGAGACAGGCGTTGCCGAGAATCCCCGGTCTTCGCTGGCGCCGGCCAACTCCGCTACCGTGAGAAGTATCAGCCCGTCTCTGGAAAAAAGAACGCCGAGGATGCCGCTCTCTTCCACATCATATACGACCTGGCCTTTCCCCATCATGGTGCCATTCCTCGACAAAAATGAGATTGGCATCGATCAGTAGAGACTACAATATATGCGCAAAGGCAGGCCCAAATACCGCGAAAATGAAAAACGGGATCGCCAGTATAGCGATTGCGCCGGCCACGACAGAACATCCCGTAAACCCCACCCATCGCTATCAGAGAATCCCCTGCTGCTTCAACTTCGCCTTCAGTTCCTCCTGGCTGCCCGCGCCCTTCGCGCTGTTGCACGCCCCGCACAGCAGCTGTAGACTGTCAATATGGTCGCTCCCGCGTCGCGAGCGCGGCACCACATGGGCGATCGTAAAATTGCGGAACAAAAACGCATTCCCGCATCCGTTGCACACCCCCTCCTGCCGCCCGAACAGCGTATGCTTCTGCGTCTGGGACGGTGGAATCACGCCCTGGTCCTTCCGCCTCGGAATGTCGGTCCTGTGCACCAGGGTCGGCCCCTCCGCCTATTTCCCGCTCTCGCAACGCCTGCTAGACAGCCCGATCCCTTGTTGGGCCAATGGTTAACAACCCTGAGTACAACTAGACCTCCCCTCACCTCACCAAACTCAAGCTATCGAAAATCCATCATCATCTTCAAACAGAAACTCAATGATCTGTTCATCCCCATCCGCCAACACAACCCCTTCATCATGCACTAAGAACCTCCCGCCACGTGGAAACTTACCTCTCATCCGCGTTATCCAGACGACCCTCTGCACGATCTGGTCCAAGAGAGGAAATGCCCCTCCAAATAAACCCTCTCCGACTCCGGTGTAAGACTCAACCTCGTGAAAGGCCAGACTCGTCCCGACTCATTACAACTGAACCGTGCAGGCCAACCCCATCTCGGCTTAATCTGAACCTCACGCAACTCTTCCAGTTCTTCTGATGACACAGGTAAGATCTCCACGACAAAATCCTCCCCTAATCCTCTTTCTCATCACGATAATCTGGACCCCGCTCAATGCTTTCCCCAGATCCATCGGTTTTGCTCCTTAACCGAAAACCCCCTGCTGCTCCGAAATCTCCCCAAGCCAGGTCCACGTCGTCCAGCTCCCACGTGTCCTTGAATGCCGCGGCTTCGCTGCCGGTCGGCCGCCGCGTAGTTCCGGTTCGAGTTGAACAGCGGGTCGAGATAGATGAGATCAACGCACTCCGAATTTATGCCGCGCATGATGTCCGGGTTGTCACCCGTCCACATCGTACGGTTGGCCCGGTTTGGTTCACTCACGGGGATGTAAACCACTGCTTCGACCGAATACAACCGGGAAATGTCTTTCCCCGTTCGCTATTTCTTTTGCTATGTCGTCAAGACGCTGACGGTTGGCAAACCGATACGCATTGGCATTAATCTCCTCCAGTATGCCTCCCTTGATCGATCGGTCAATCACACCGGCGATTTCGTCAGCGCCCCGCCCTAGATTTCGCGCAATTTGTTCAGCTGTCGCTGGCACTACTCTCCCGCCTTGCCTGGTTGCCAAATCCGCCATCTCCCTCAGAACCAATTGATAGAGAGCGGAAAGAGGAGATGACAAGTCCAGCAAACCGCTTTCCTTCATGTCCTCAGTTACCGTATTGCGTCCCTCCACTGTTTGCGTCTCCTTCTGTGTATGCATCCAACGACCGCAACTGCCCCACCTTACGCAGCTGGCGGAACGGGCGCGGCTATTCTGACTCCGGCCGCGTGTCCGGCAAGGTCACGAAGTCCTGAACCGCGACGAAGTCGATACCGCCGTCCTCCATCATCTGCGCCTGCCGGATCTGGGCCTTGTTCGGCGCCCGGTTGCTCCCTTCCACATTCATCTCAAACACGCCGGCCGCGCTGACTGTCCCCATCTGCTGCATCGCCTTCAGAAACTCCCTCCCGCTCAGGCCGTCGAAGCCGACATTGTTCAACGCCACCGTCAGTACGTCCGCGAACCCGAACATTGCGCTGTAAAGGAGCAGGTACGTGAACGCCTTATCCGATTCAGGGTAGCCCTTGGCCGCGAAAGTCTCCAGAGCCTGCTGCACGCCCGGCGAATCGGTATCGGTCCACCACAGATAGGGGAATACGCCGTAGTAGCCGGCGGCAAGCGGCGCATTCGCGCCCAGAATATTGAGTACGTCGCGGTTCATGCCCCAGTTCACGCTGCCCAGCACCACCTGATCGTAATAGCCCATTGCGTGCAGCGTGCCGATAACCTGGACGATGCTGAACGACAGCGACTGCATATAGATGACATTCGCGCCGCTGGCCAGAAGATTCTGCAACTGGCCGGTCACGTCCGCAGACGGGTCGACCGGCTGCTCCTCAAGAGGCAAGACCGTAATCCCCAAAGACTCGGCGAAAGCCACTGATTCCGGTGTCGTCGCGCCGGCCCCGAAAGCGTTCGCCCAACCGATAACGCCGACGGTGATACCGTCTCCCGCGCCGTCAGGCTTGATCTCCGCCCAGTTGCTATGCACGAACTGCAGGAAACCCGCGAACTGGTCGGAGTAGATCGGCACCATGCCGACCGTGTAGCCGTCCGGCGGGTCGTAAATCGACTGCGTGTGCACACCAGTGGCCAGGTTGACGATCTCGTCCTCAACGACCCGGTCCTTAAGCGCGATCGTCGCCGCGCTGTTGGCCGTCACGATGAACAAGGGCTTGGGGTCCTCCGCGCGGAACTGCTCATAGACCTGGATTTCCTGCTCGAGAGCGTACTGGGTGTCTTCCACCCGCACGCTCAACATCACACCGCAGACGCCGCCCTCCGCGTTGATCTGCTCAATCGCGTCCTGCGTGGCGCTGATAAAACCCGTTCCCATGAGCGTTGCCAGCGGTCCGGTCAGCCCCGCTTGCTGGTAAATGACCAGGCTTTCTCCCTCGTAACTGTTCTCGCACGCGATCTCCATCGGCGCTTCTGGTGGCGCCGCCTCCTCCGCCTGCATAGCCCCCTTCGCCCCATCCGCCGCGGCCATCGGTTCTTCCGCAGGCACCGGCGCACAGGCCGCCAACAGCACGAAAATGAACAAAATGCTGGTGATCGTAAAATACCTTTTCATTTGGGTTCTTTCCTATTCAGTGAGTCTTTCTTCCAACGTTTCGCGATAATATTGTTCCTGCCCCTTCATGGAGGCAGCCGCCAGCCAGCCCTCAGAAGCTGCCAGCGGTGAGCAAGGCCGCGCGGTTCATAGATAAGAAAGAGCGTCAGCGCCTACTAAGCCACTGTATCGAGAAAGAGCGAATGTACGTCTGCTCTTGAAAGCTGACGGCATGACGAGCAGGCAAACCAGCCGGCCGGCGCGTACTGTCTGACCGCTGAACGACTGCGGGATTGAACTTCAGTGGTCAGTGGGCTGAGGGAGGTCTCGATGTTGGTGGGAACCTTGTGAACAGGGCTTACGCGGCTCCACGGCTATCCGACGAAAATCGGGGAACTCTGTGCGAAAACACCAGGCCCATATCTCCCCTGTTTAGGGCGAATCTCCCTATACGATTATATCCCACTAATCCGTCAAATTCGTGTCAATTCAACCCACCCCTGCCCTTCTTCCGTGTCAAAATTGTCCCAATTTCGCCGTAAAGGGTATGATCGGGCCGTACGCACCGACTTCATCGCCAGGGAGGAACGCAAGCAATGCAGCAGACCAACGAACCGGGACGGGAGGACGAACTGTTCAGAGAGCGGCTGTCCAGGCTGAGCGAGGCCAGCCTCCACATCAACGAGAGCCTCGACCTCGAGACGGTGTTGCAGGGCGTCCTGGACTCCGCCTGTACGCTCACCGGCGCCAGGTACGGCGCGATCGCGCTCGTCGACGATTCGGGGGGGATAGAGGACTTTCTCGCCTCCGACCTGGCTCCCGACGAGGCCCAGCGCTTCAGGCAGCTGCCGGACGCTTGGCAGGCATTCGACTACCTTGGCAGCCTTCAGGGACCGATTCGGTTGCGGGACTTCCACGGCCACATGCAGTCGCTGGGTTTTCCCGGGTTCCGCCCGCCCATGCCGGACAGTCCCGTTCTCCCCTTCCTGGGAGCGCCGGTCCGTCACCGGGGCGAGAGCGTCGGCGCTGTCTGCGTCGCCGGGAAGGAGACAGAGTTCACCGCCGAGGACGAGGAGGCCCTGGTGATGTTCGCGTCCCAGGCCGCACTGGTCATCGCCAACGCCCGCCGCTACCGGGAAGAGCGCCGGGCCAGGACCGACCTGGAGACCCTCATCAACACCTCGCCGGTGGGCATGGTGGTCTTCGACGTCACCACCGGGGCCCTGGTCTCCTTCAACCGGGAGGCCCAGAGGATCGTCGACGGCCTGCTCGATCCGGACCAGCCCGTTGAGCATCTCCTCGAAATATTGACCATACGGCGCGGAGACGGGACTGAGTTCTCCCTGAAGGACCTCCCCCTGGCCCAGGCGTTGAGCGCCGGGGAGACGGTGCGCACCGAGGAGATCGTCCTGACCGTGCCGGACGGGCGGACCATCACGATTCTGATCAACGCCACGCCCATCCTTGCCGGCGACGGGGAGATCGAAACCTTCGTCGTGACGATGCAGGATATGATGCCCCTGGAAGAGATGGAGCGGCTGCGGGCCGAGTTCCTGGGCATGGTCAGCCACGAGCTGCGTACCCCCCTCACCTCCATCAAGGGCTCCACCACCGTCCTGCTGGACGAATCGACCAACCTGGGCTTCCCCGAGATGCGCCAGTTCCACCGCATCATCGACGACCAGACCGACCACATGATCGGCCTCATCAACGACCTGTTGGACGTGGCCCGCATCGAGACAGGCACGTTGCCGGTGGCCCCCGAACCCGCCGACGTCGCTGTCCTGGTGGACCAGGCCAGAAACCGCTTCCTGAGCGGCGGGGGCCGGAGCAACCTTCACATCGACCTGGCGCCAGACCTGCCCCCGGTCATGGCGGACCGCAGGCGCATCATCCAGGTGCTGACCAACCTCCTCGCCAACGCGGCCCGCTACTCCCCCGAGGCGTCGCCCATCCGGGTGAGGGTCGCGCGCGAGGGCGTCCACGTCGTCTTCTCCGTGACCGATGAGGGCCGCGGTATACCGGCCGCGCGCCTGCCCCGGCTGTTCCGCAAATTCTCCCAGGCCGAGGGCGAGGACGAAAGGGGCGACACCGGCCTGGGTCTGGCCATCTGCAAGGGGGTCGTGGAGGCCCACGGAGGGCGCATCTGGGCCGAGAGTGAAGGCGCCGGCATGGGAAGCCGGTTCTCCTTCACCATTCCGACGGCAACCCCGACCGCGCCCGCGCAGCACGCCTCCTGGAGGCGTCGGCAGGAGGAGAAAGAGCAGCCGCGGGTCCTGGTGGTGGACGACGACCCGCATATGCTTCGCTACGTTCGGGACGCCCTCTCCAAGTCAGGCTACACGTCGATCGTGACCGGCGACCCGGAGGAGGCGCTCCGGCTCATGGAGGAGGAGAGGCCCCACCTGGCCCTCCTCGACCTGGTGCTACCAGGGAGCGACGGCATCGAGCTGATGGAGGACATCTTGGAGACAGCCGGCGTGCCGGTGATCATCCTCTCCGTCTACGGTGAAGATGGGAGCATCGCCAAGGCCTTCGAGCGGGGAGCCGACGACTACGTGGTCAAGCCCTTCTCGCCAACGGAGCTGGTGGCCCGGATCGGGGCAGCCCTGCGCCGCCGGACCACACCGGACCGGGACTTGCCCACCGAACCCTACGTGCTGGACGATCTGACCCTCAACTACGTCGAGCGCCGGGTGACCGTCGCCGGGCAGGTGGTCCGGATGAGCGTCACCGAGTACGACGTGCTGGTGGGACTTTCGCTGAACGCCGGCATGGTGGTGACCCACGAGCAGCTGCTCCAACGGGTCTGGGGGCCGGGGAACTCCGGCGACGCGGGGCTGGTCCGCACCGTGGTCCAGCGACTCCGCCGAAAACTGGGTGACGATGCACGCAATCCCAAATACATCTTCACCGAACCTCACGTCGGCTACCGCATGAAAAAGACATCATCTGCCTGACTTCACGCGTAGAGCAGGGCATATTCGTGACGGCGCCCCGCGTGGCCGCCTCTATCCTCCGCCAGCCGGTGTCGAAATACGGCTGAAACGGAGAATCGCCCGCACCGCACCTGCAGTCCATCCCTTACATTCCATGAATTCCAGCAAGGGCGTCCCGCGCGGACGCCCTTGCTGAACACATTGACATGATATTGATATAGAATACATGACATTAATATAGAAAAAGGCCGGAATAATACGCAGATGACACAACTGCAGCTTGGGAAGCATTGACTGCAATGTTATATTCACCAATCTAGTGAGAGGCGCTTCTTGCCGCGCGGGCCGTCATCCACCGGGGCCGTCTCCGAAGCTGGGCGCGGCGGCCGCCCGGACCCTGGCCCCGGCCCAAACCGGAGGTTTCTGACCATGTCCCTCAGACTGATCCCGACTATCTTTGCGTTCCTGATGGTTGCCTGCACTGTCCCTGTGGAGATGACCGGGATAGTTCCTCCGGAACCAACAGCGACCGTGATGGTTAGCGACGCTGAGCCGGCTCAGGCACCGTCTGAATCTGCATCGTGCCAGTTGATACAGGGCGAGCCGGGCCGGGCAGGCGAGGTGAAGCTGCACGTCGAGGTGATAGCTGACGGTCTTGAGATTCCCTGGGGATTGGTGATTCTTCCTTCCGGCGACCTGCTGGTTACCGAGCGGCCTGGCCGTGTGCGCCTGATTCAGGCCGGCGAAATCGTCCCCGAACCGGTGCTCGAGTTCGGCGTGTCGGTCCTGCCTCCGCTGGGCGGCCACCCGATAGCGGGCTCTGAAGGCGGGCTGCTGGGCCTGCTCCTGCACCCCGAATTCGACACCAATCGCCAGTTCTACATCTTTTACAACATAGATAACGAAGACGACCTCTCGGTCGGCCGCATCGAGCGCTATGTGCTCTCCGATGACGGACGCTCGGCGACGTTGGACCGCCTGATCATCGATGACCTGCCCGCAGGACTGCATCATCAAGGCGGTCGCATGCGGTTGGGGCCGGACGGTATGTTGTACGTAGGCGTCGGCGCCTATGACCCCCCTGAAGCGCAAAATCCCGATACCCTGGCGGGGAAGCTGCTCAGAATGGACCTCGAAGGCGGTATCCCCCCGGACAACCCGGACCCGAACAGCTATATCTTCGTCAGCGGCATACGCAACACGCAGGGCTACGACTGGTTCGACGACCAGCACATCGTGATGGTGGACCACGGGCCTTCCGGCGCTGAACTAGGGAGGCCGGACTTGGCAGGGTTTGACGAGGTCAACGTCGTGACCGCCGGCGACAATCTGGGTTGGCCCCGCATCTGGGGATGCGACACGCAAGAGGGGCTGGTCAGCCCGGTGTTGGCGTGGGAGGGTTCGGTGCCGCCGACCGGCGCGACCTTCTATCGCGGCGACCTGATCCCGGAATGGACCGACAGTTTCCTGTTCACGACCGTCGGGCTCATCGAGAGATTCACCGGCAGGGCAATGCATGGCCGGCACCTGCATCGGGTGGTGTTTGACCAAAACGACCCCTACACCATCCTGGACCATGAGGTGTACCTGCGCAATGACTATGGACGCCTGCGTACCATCGTCAGCGATGCCGACGGGTATCTCTACCTGATGACCAGCAACTGCGACAATCGCGGTGAGTGCCCACCCGAAGGCGATATGATCCTGCGAATCGGCCCCGCCCGATAGCGAGTCGCGACATTGCCTCGGGCATCCTGACCAACTCCGGGATACAGAATCCATCGGTGCCCGTCCGCGCCCCGTTCGTTCCTGCATGGAGGTTCAACCTGGCACGGGCGGTACAACGCCCGCCCGTCCTGCCTCTGGCGTTAGGGAAATCCGGCGCCCCAATCTCCGGCGTCCTGTCAGGCACGACCGCATCCTCGATCGCCTGCATTTCAGCAGACAAAGCGCAGCCGGACAACTCATTGACCGAGTCGGGAAGAGCAAAGGATCGAAGGGTATCTTACCGACCTGCGCTGGACCAGAGCGTCTGGCGGCCGTCAGAAGACCGCTACGAAACACAAGGTCCTATAGGTACCCCTTGCCCGTTTACGGCGCTCTACGGGCCTCCTGTGAGGGAAAATCCGTTCTAGTCAGCTGAAAACTGACCATTCCGGGTAAATCTCGCCGCTTTCAGCCATCTTGGAGACGGCAGGATGGACGAGACGTGGTTACGGTTGGAGTGTCGGCGCCGGCCGACTGTGGACGCCAAACAATTCCCGAAAATAAGGAAATTATATCGAATTTTAGCCAGATCTTTTTGCAAGGCTTGGCCTCTTGCAATGTCGTGCTGTTTTTCTGTGAATTACTCGAAAAACTGCACAGACCCGACATGGTTGACATCGCCAAACTGTGCAAGGCGTTAATAGAATTGAAAAAGATGGAGTGGTTCGACCCCCTTATTTGGGGGCTTATATACCAAAGTGCCATTAGAGTTCCCGTCGGGATCGGGACACGTCGTTAGTCCCATGCCCTTTCTTGGCAATCGGTTAATCCCGTCTTCAGATGATCGATGACCAGGCCCTCGCCTTCAAAATAGTATGAGGTGAACACGAGAAATACGAGATACTACTCCATAGCAGCAATCTCCCCATCGGTCCAGTTCTTCGGGGGTAGCCTCGGGCATTAAGCAATCCCGAAGTTCAAGAATCAAGTTCATATATTCTTCTTCTGGGATGGCGGAATCGTCCATAAGTGGGAAATCCATCGTTGCGAAGACCGGCGCAAAATCGTCCAGCTTGGCCTGCATTTGTGGAATGGGGTCAGGCACTGGCGGATCTGTGGGAATTGGGTACACACGCGGCAATCAGAACTGCAAGGCCGGCGATTGGAGGTTTCCTAAACATGGCTTTGTCTCCTGTGGTTTCTTTGGTGATGGGCTCCTCAAGTACTTCGCCAAAAAATGGGAAGGAGAATACCGCTTCACTTTGTGCGATGTCTGTCAATCATTTCCCCTCTTGCATGGCACTTTGGAATATAGGCCCCATTTTTTTGTCCTGTTTTGACCTCACTCTTGTTCGGTGCCACCGTGGGATCAGGATCGAGGCACAACCCCCGTTTTGTGATTCCGCACATGAAGACTAACATAATCCCCACCCCTTTAGGAGTTGTGGCGGTGGCGGTGGCGGTGGCGGTGGTGCTGGCGATCTCGGTGGTGACGGGAATAAATGTACTGAGGGTGCCGACACCGACCAGTGTTCCCGCGGTGGTGCTCAACACCACCGCCACACCTGTCCCCGACGCGCCTAGACCGATCCTGGCTGTCGATAACGACATAGACGACGCCAATTTCATAACAATCGAAAGTGGCGAACTCCAAAACGTTCGGTTTTTCGAGGTGTATAGGCGCGGGCTTGATGACAAATATGCCGGCAACGTTTGGAGTAGATGGCTGTTGAAAGCTGTTGTGGGGAAAACGATCTACGACACTTATGTTTTCGTGGACGAATCTGCAAGGTTTGATGTTCTGTACGAATACAAGGCCCGTGCAGTCGATGTAAACAGCAACCAAGTCGGCACTTGGTCAAATGTGCTGCAAAGGCGTATGCGGCAAGGAGATGGAGATTAGGGGTTGTGCACGAAAACGGTGCCCGAACACGCAAATAAACGACAAACGCCTGCCAGTGGGCAGGCGTGTTATCTTTGATATGGGGAATGCAAGTATCATAGTCAATCAGGGCATTTGGCTAGAATTCGATATAATTCCCAAAATAATAGTGGAACGCCTCCCAGGATTCATTCATCACGCCTACCATTCTACGAACCTTTTGGCGTGAAAATATATCCCTGCCCTTCCTCCTTGCGTCTCGTCCCACCCGCCTACCTCCTCTTGATCAGTATCCACGTCGTCTCGTGCGCCTCATCCGGCCCGTCTTTTTCGCCCGGGCAGACCGTGAACCGCTCATGCCAGCCGAAATATTCCTCGACTTCCGGATGTTTCCTGCATCTGTACCAACCTCGATCACGACAGAGTTCGCCCGTCTCTCCATAGATACGGAATGTCATGCGCTCTCTCCTGCTCTTACCTGGCCGCCCCCCGTTCCACGGTCCTTGAACTTTGCCAGAGGATTCTATCTAAGACCGGATTGACGCTTGCGCGCACAAGGGGACTGGCCAGGTTCCACAGAGGCCCGGGCCGGTAGGATACCCGGACCCCAGAGGAAGGAGGTGCGCCCCTGGATAAGAGGGCGCGCCGGGGGCTCGGAATCAGACAGGCTCACCAGTGCGTTGTCGGGCAAAACTACCAACGAGAAAAATGTGGTGCTGATTAAATCTCTGACAAAGAAGAAGGAAAGCAGTACCAGCGGAAGATAGAATATAGCGGCTGTACGCAGAAAGACACCGCGGTGGGCACGATACATTCCCGATGTGAACCCCAGCAGTTTGCCTCCGGTTTCAATCTCCTCCCAGGGTCACGCCAGATGACTCGCAAGCTCGCGCATACTGTTATGAATGACGGGGAGCACAACAACGGCGGGGGTGCACACCGCCCAGGGCTGGCGAATCCCGTTCCGGTTGCATGACGCCAATACCATGATCGAACCTTCGCCCCTTCGGGTTAAGTTGAGCTTTCTCACTTATGGTGCCGCCATGTCATTCAACTCTACGCCCTTGAATTCGCAGTTGTGCCATCTCTCGACTATCTCAATGTCATATATCGAGTCCAGCACAACGTAGCGCATCTCCAACAGCCCGCTTTCAGGTAAGATTCTTGCGTCCTGCAGGCTGATGCCTTCGGGCAGTTCCCCGAAACTGTTCAGATACTTGTCGATCGTCTCCGGACGCAGCTGGAAACCGGTCGGACCGTCCACCCCTGTGTTCGCCGACACAACACAGAACTCGCCGGCAGGTATGATCCGATCTGCCTCCAAGGCCGTCACCCGGTCATCCAGCCTCCGAAGCTCCTTGGCGAGAATAATCAGATCAGTGGCCAAAGCGTGCACCTTGTCGTTCAGACCCTCAATCGTAACGTCGCCCTGCGCGAATGACAGGGCGGGCGCGACCAGAGCCAGCAATGCGATAAGGATCAGAGCGCGTTTCATGGTGAGACATTCTCTCTCTCCCCGTATGCACGAGACAGTACTCGGGTACGGGTATCGGATCCGAGCTGGTGATAACGCCGGACGGATAGAGCACTTCCCGCCTGGCGTTGCACTTGCTGCAGTATGCAACCTCCGTATAGCCGCCCGATTCTTGACGGTCCGTTCGTAAAACCTCCCAACTGTGTCTGCGATAGCGGTCTCGTTCTTTCATCTCTCAGATATCCCTGTGTGCTCCTTACGAAGGTATTTGGGCCGGCCTGTCATCAACGGCCTGCAGCCGGAAAACGGGCAGGTCGGCGGCTTCGCCGCCAATATTTTTCTTCCTCGGTGGCGGCCGCGGTGGGCCTGGCGTCGCCTTTTGGCATATGCCTTACCCCTCGGCCGCCATCCAGTCGCTGCTGCCGCGAAATTCGCAGCCGTGCCAGCGTTCGATCACGTAGAGCGGCTTTTCATCGTGGGTCACGTAGAAGATCAGAATTTCGCTGCTTTCGGGGTCGCCCTGGACGGCATACACGCCGTATTCGGGAGGCAAGGCGTCGAACTGGGCCATGTAGCGGACAATGGTCTGGTGCTGCAGCGTGAGGGGAGGGCCGCCGGCGCCGAATGTGGCGAGGACGCAGTGCCCGTGGTCGAGGTAGGCAGGGCCAGGCCCGTCCCAGATAGCTTCGAGATCGGCCAGGCGATCTGACAAATCCCCGAAAGAGAGCAACTCCCGCTCGAGGTCTCCGACGAGGAGATCAAGGTTATCTATCGTATCCCACAGTTCGTCCTGCTGATCTGCGTCTTCAATGCCGGTTACGCGTTCGTCAAGCGTGTCGACACGGGCAAACAGCTCTTCGATGAGTTCGCCCAGGCTGGTGATGAGACTCTCGGCGTTGTCGGCTTCCTGGGCGTTGGCGTTAGTGTTGACGGCGGCGAGACAGAAAAGGAGGAGTAAAACCGTGACGATAATCAGGGCGTAGAGGTTGATGCGCTTCACCGTTGGTGTTTCCTTGTTGTGTTAGGTTCCGTGTAGTGGATAGTGTGTCTTACGCCTGGGTCCCCAGCGGGGCCAGGCGGGCCGTCATTTCGAGGAGCTCGTCGCCAGGATGATTCGTGCGTATTGGCTCGTCCGGGTCGTCTGGATTTGCCGTGAAGATTCCCCAACATTAACCTCGAGGGATTCTTACGCGGTGTTGCCCCGTCCTCGAAAACAATGTCGGTTTCCTCCATCGCATTTCCATAACAGCTAACCGGTTGTGTCGTTTGTCCATGCGATCGGCCGCACCGTTCAGCGTCGAAAGCCAGCAAAGATTGGCCTGCAGAAAAAAACCTTTCTGTGCGCGGCCATGAATCGCCCTACACTCACATTCAAATAATCAGCCACGACCAACGCGCCGGTAACTGTTTTCAGGTCCAGGGTGAGGGCAGTAGCGTCCTTGTCTCTCACACAGATTCAGGTAAGAGTAAGAGCATGGTTCCTGGCCGAAACTGGACATTTAATCATTCGCGGGGATGCCCGCGGCCACTGCTAAGCTGCCACAAGGATATTCAAGGCTACTGCCTTCATAGGTTTCGCCTTCCGTAGATGTCACCTCCCCGTTGTCCCGGAGTTTCATCGAAGAAAACCGTTCAAGCAGGCTGGCGAAGGCGATCCGCGCCGCCAGCAGCGCCAAAGGAGCACCGGGACAGTAATGAATGCCGCGGCCAAAGGAGATGTCCCTCTTGTCCCGGCGAACGTTGTCGATGACGCTGCCGAACACATGATCCACAAGCGCGTCCGTCTCCATTCACAGACCGCGAACTTTATAGTATACAGCGCCGAAATGTCATTTGTATGTGAATTGCGCCCTTTTTTTGTATCAATATTGTGTCAATTTTCCCCCAAATGGTAGAATAGGGACCGTCTGCGCCTCCAGCGGCGCACCTTCTTGCCAGATAGGGAGACAAAGATGAAGCCCGCCGACGAACTCATACAGGAAAATAAAGCATTGCGGGACCGCCTTTCCCGGTTGAGCAGGGCCAGCCTGCGCATCAACGAAAGCCTCGAATTCGACGCCGTTCTGCAAAGCGTCCTCGACTCCGCCCGCTCTCTCACCGGCGCCCGCTACGGCGTGCTCACCCTCCTCGACGAAACGGGCCAGGCCGACGACTTTCTCTCCTCCGGTTTGACTTCCCAGGAAGCCCAGGGCCTGTGGGACCTGCCCGATGCACTGAAACTCTTCGAACACCTCGGCAATATCCCGGAACCGCTTCGCCTTCCCGACCTGATCGGCCACATCAGAGCCTTCAACCTTCCCGAACCACCCCTGCCTGGGGGCGCGGATATTCCGCTCTCCTTCCTGGCCGCGCCCATCCACCACGGAGGCGAACGCGTCGGCAACATCTTTCTCGCCGAGACAGGGGCCGGTAAAGAATTTACCGCCGAAGATGAAGAAACCCTGGTCATGTTTGCATGCCAGGCCGCGCTCGTCATCGCCAACGCGCGCCGCTACCGCGACGAGCAGCGCGCCAGGACCGACCTCGAAACCCTGATCAATACCTCGCCTGTCGGTGTCATCGTATTCGACGCAGAAGCAGGGGTACCGGTCTCCCTCAATCAAGAGGCCAGAAGAATCGTCAGCAGCCTGCACAGGCCCGGCCGTCCTGTGGAGGAGCTCCTCGAACTGATAACCTGCCGCCGCGCCGACGGACGCGAGATCGCCCTCGACGAGTTCCCCCTGGCCCAGGCGCTCAGCACCGGCGAGATCGTTCGCCTTGAAGAGATCGTCATGGAGGTCCCCGACGGCCGCAGCGTCAAAACGCTGATTAACGCCACGCCGATCCACTCACAGGAGGGCGTGGTCGAATCGGTTGTCGTGACGATGCAGGATATGACGCCGCTCGAGGAGCTGGAACGGCTGCGCGCCGAATTCATGGGGATGGTGAGCCACGAGCTGCAGACCCCGCTGACCTCAATCAGAGGCTCCGCAAACACCCTCCTCGACGAAGCAGCCTCCCTGGATCCGGCCGAAATGCGCCAGTTCCACCGCATCATCTCCGACCAGGCCGACCGCATGCGCGGCCTGATACGCGACCTGCTCGATGTGGCTCACATCGAGACCGGCACGCTTTCCGTCGCCCCGGAGCCGTCCGACACCGCCACCCTCGTGGACGAGGCCCGCATCATGTTCATGAGCTCAGGCCGCAGACACAGCATCCACATCGACGTCGCCCCGGACCTGCCCCAGGTCATGACCGACAGACGCCGGATCGTCCAGGTCCTCAGCAACCTGCTCTCCAATGCGGCCAGGCATTCCAACGAGCTGTCCACCATCACCGTACACGCGGTGCTGAAACAGTTTCAGGTTGTCGTCTCAATCGCCGACGAGGGCAGAGGCATACCGGCCGAACGGCTGCCGCTCCTGTTCAGAAAGTTCTCCCGCGTCAACGGCGAAGAGCGGCAGGGAGACCTCACCGGGTCGGGGCTCGGTCTCGCAATCTGCAAAGGCATCGTCGAGGCGCACGGAGGCCGCATCTGGGCCGAAAGCGACGGACTCGGCCAGGGCGCGCGCTTCATCTTCACGGTTCCAATTGCCGAGCAAAAAGAAACCGGCAGCGGCGAACCCGCGCCGTTCGCCGCCGAACCCGGCAAAGAGACACAGGAGCGGACGCGCATCCTCGTGGTGGATGACGACCCCCACGCGCTCAGATATATCCGCGACACCCTCTCCAAATCAGGCTATGAGCCGATCGTGACCGCAGACCCGGATGACGTCGACCGTCTGATTGCCAAGGAGGGGCCCCATCTCGTCCTGCTGGATATGATGCTGCCGGGGTTCGATGGGATCGATCTGATGAGGTATATCCTGGGCAAAACTGCTCTGCCCGTCATCTTCCTCTCCGCCTACGGCCAGGAGAATCTCATTGCCAGGGCCTTCGACATGGGGGCCTCTGACTATGTAGTCAAACCCTTCTCGCCCACGGAGCTGGCCGCGCGCATCAGATCGGTCCTGCGCCAGCGCGCCGGCATCGGCTATCTCGGGCAGCCCGAAAACTATCTCCTGGAAGATCTGGTGATCAACTATACGGAACGCCGCGTGGCTCTGGCCGGACAGCCAGTCGTGCTCACCGCGACCGAATACGCTCTGCTCTTCGAGCTCTCGACCAACGCCGGCATGGTGTTGACCCACGGCCAGCTGCTGCAGCGGGTCTGGGATCAGGGCCACTCCGGCGACGCGGGATTGGTCCGCACCGTCGTCAAAAGACTGCGCGAAAAACTGGGTGACGATGCATACGAACCCAAATACATCTTCACCGAGCCGCGCGTCGGCTACCGCATGGGAAAGCCATCATCTCCGGAACACCCCTGAAATGAACGACGACGACAAGCGTCCCGTCGTAGTTCAGCGCTGTGCTGACTTCGGTAATGCCTATATGTTCTCTGCCTGTTCTCCCGGGAGATGGAGGACGCCTATCCCGGACACCCAAAGCCCCCAAAACACGGTGGCGCGCAGCGCTGCCTTCGTCATTCTTCGATGAACGCTTCGATAGCAAGCGCCAGATAGGTCAGGTCTCGTTGACAATTGACGAAAGCCTCGCAAGAGCTGACAAATGCATGCCCTCAGCTACCCTACGCGACAGAAAAAGTGACCTCCCTAACCGTCCGCGAACCAGAAGGATCTTCTCCGCGCCCCGCTGCGTCCCTCCGCGGACAAAAAGGTGTTCTTCGCGTACTCGGCAGTTCACTAAAAACTAGGGCGCGTTGACGTTTTTCTGAACAACGACTTCCGGGTGCAAATTGCGGCCGATCGTCGAAGGGCGGCGCAGCTGCGCAAAGAAAATCCGATACGCCTTTGATGTTCTCCGCGGCCCTCCGCGTCCTCCGCGGACAAAAAGGTGTTCTTCGCGACCCTTCGCGTGACTTCGCGGATTAATTGGTTTTGTCTATTTCAACATTCAAACGAGAAACATTCCTAACAAGCCTGCAGGCTTTCCATTCTTGTTGACCAGCCTTCCCAACATGTCAACGGAACCTAAAAACTGACGACTAAAAACTGCCGTTCCGCCCCAGGCCTTGGTCCTGCCTGACCCTTCCCGGACAGCTTCCAGCCGGCCGGAGCGTCCACAATGCGCAACCGCGCCGGCAGCGAACTGGACGGAGACGCTTTGCCCTCATCCACCGCACGGAGAGGGGTGCCGAGGAGGAGAGCAAGAATGATGAGCAGAAGGGCAACGATGATTACGATATTTCGACTCTTGGTAGTCATAAAATGAGCCTTTTCTCGGCTTTTAATGATTGAGTGTGTGAAGCTGAGGGGTCTGTAATCTGGTTTGGGATGATCTACGCGAAGCGGTTCGGTCGCGCCATTCCAGGCATGTCCCGCATACAATTTATGTATTTCCATATTGATATATGTGCATATGAATACTGCAACGAACAGCTCCCACAGGCGCCCGCGACAAGATCATCCCCTCCCGCCGCTATCGTTAGCGGCTGCAGGGCTGCGTAAACGGCCAAAACTCGAAACGATGTCACCGTAGTGTCCCCCTTTTTCTCCCCCGCTTGCACACATAAAATGGTTTACGGGTTCAAATAGGTGACGCTGCCCGCGCCGACTATGTTGCCCCTTGACACAATACTGGCGCAAGAAGAGGCGAAATTGGCATAACCATGACACGCAAGAGCCGCTCTCCCCCTCATCCCTCCCTGTAAGACCCCACCCGGACAGCCCTTGTGTGCCCCGAATTCGTCTATCTCAAGATGTTCTCCGCGTACTCGGCAGTTCACTAAAAACGAAAAACTGACGACTATAAACTGCCGTTCCGGCCTTCCCAAAATGTCACCGAACCTAATCACTAAACGTCCACAATCTGTTAGCCAGAAAGTTCCAGACGAGGACAACGCCCACTGCGAACAGTTTGGCAACCTTATAGCTGTGATGTCCCAGATACGGGCGCAGAGAGGAATCGACAAAGAGGAAAACGGGCAGATTGATAGCCAGGCCCACGAGACTGACGAAGAAAAACCTGGTCAGCTGCCTTGAGGGTGCCAGCCCCCTGCTCTCAGGAAACGTCAGGCGTCGGTTCAATACAAAGTTCTGACCGGTCGCAAAGACGAAGCCCGTGGCATTCGCAAGCGCGGGGGCCAGCCCCGCATACTTCACGAGCGCCAGCATAACGGCAACGTCGGTGGCTACCCCAAGTGCGCCAACAGCCCCGTACCTCACGAATCGTCGGGCTTCCCATAGAAACAATTTGCGCTGTTACAACCTCGGCGATTAAGGGAACGTGGACCGTTGAGAGTCTCGAGTAGAGGTCGGCAATCTTGCAGCGTATAACCGCACGGTCCCGCCAACTATGGTGGGGCCTGATGTTCGGATCACAAGATGGGAAGAATAACACGCATCCGGACGGATGCGGACGGCTCTGATCGGCAACGGCTGGTCTGCCGCCATAAAAGCGCAAACCCCTCGTCATCAACTGACTGAGAGTTGTGAAAATCAAAGAAGTAAACCGGTTGTGTCTGGAAGCAATCTCTCGGGCCCGCACCCCTGTCCGCAGCAATATCCATATGCACATATTTCAATATGCGAATACATGCCACACCTGCACGATTACCATCCCTGTCAGCCGCCCGCCGCCCCTTTGCATCACTTCGCGGCGGACCTGGCGAACGCAGCGCCCGCGATGCCGGCATCCTTCCGCTTCCGCTACACCAGTTCAGGCTCCGAATCCAGCAGCCGCACAACAACCTTGATCAGATCAGTCACCTTTTCATCGCTGAACCCGTTGACATCAAAACCGTGGGCAATCGCGTTTCGATACTTCATCATGTCGGTTAGATAGTCGTAGTCTTCGCGCGCGATGATGCCGTGCATGACCGCCATATCGAGGACGTATGCCGCCGTCGTGACGCGCGCGATGGCAATCCCCTCGGTCCCGATCAGATTACGAATAGCGGCCTCGCAAGCCGACCAGACCAGCAGATAAGCGGCCTCACCCCAACCCTTCTCAAGAACGGCCTCCGCCTCGGTAAGACGTTGCCGGATTTCCTCTTCGGCAAAAGGCTGTGCGCCCTCGGGCGACTCCAGTTTCTCCGGTTCGCCCACCAGCAGCAGGTCATAGCTCCAGCCAGGCTTTCCATACAGAATTTCCACCACCTCTGCCATTCTGGGTGACCTTGCCAGCGAAGTCCTGGATTTGACTTCAATGACTCGGGTTTCCTTCCCTTTTCGCACGACCAGATCTGCGCGGTAGCCGGGCAGGAAATCAAGCTGGCAGCCTTCCTCTACCTCATAACCCCTGCTGCGGTACTCTGCCGCCTTCTTGTCGATGAACTTCCTTTCAAGAATCTCGATGTCTTCTATCAAGATATCACCCCCTGGTCCGGCGCATCGTCCACAACCATGTAAATGAACTGTCTGGAACGCCGCCAACTGTCCCATCCACGCACCCGTACAAAACACAGCCCAACCACGCTAGCCGCTCGCACCGGCATCACAGCCAATCTTCTAAATCCCGTAAACCACAGTTCAGAAAAACCCGACAGGCCCTGACCAAATCTTGCCGAGCAAACTCTACTATCGTTAACCCTACATCCCGCCCCGGATGTCAGCCCAGACCGCCTTCGGCGCCCGCAGCTGCTGCCTCCCTATCGCGCGGCAGATCCCGCAGCCGGAAAGGCGACGTGTTGTAGAACGCCTCGCCCGCAGCCTGCCGCAAAGCGCTGTCCTGTCCGCTTCTCGTCACAGCCAGCCAGTGTCAATCATACTGCCACGGCATCTATTAACATAGTAATATATGCACATAAGATCATGTTGCCTGAAATGACCATGACCGCCGCTAGGGGCGCCCTCGTGCGCGCCCTTCGCAGGCCTTGGAAAACAATAGTCCTGTTGACCGTCTACCCCAACACGGACAAATGCCCCCAGCAAAGCATGGAGGCGGCAGACCGGGCGTTCAGGGGTTTGCACGTCTAGGGCCCAGATCTCCCAAAAAAGGCGCTCAGAGCGGCTCTGAGCGCCTTTACACCAGGGCTCGTTGACGTCTGTCTGATCACTGTTTTCCCCGGTAAATTGCAGCATATAGGCGAAAAGCAGCCCATTCACGCAAAGAGAACCCCAAGCGCTTTTTCTATTCTCCGCGTCCCGCCGCGGACAAAACGCGGTATGTCCCGCCCCCGAGGAGCGGGACATACCCGTTCGCGCCGCCCAGCACACTATCCATCTGCGGGTATGCTTGGCGCAATTGGAAAAGCCACTGGACTATCCTGACCAGTATTCACCGCTTCTTGAAAGCCGGTGTCAAAAGGCTATGAGACCGTTGCCCTTTGATCCGCAACAGTGCATCGCCAGGCAAGCCTCCCCGTCCATACACGTAGGGAGCCAATGTCGCTCGGCCAGGTGACCTCTCCTGGCGACTATTCCCAGCGTATGCGGCGTACCATTTCACTCAGCAACGGAACCAGTTCGGCAAAGCCCTCGCTTCGGAAAGTAAAGTCAACTCGAAGGAACGAGGCTCTGTCCGGGGACAACATCCAAACCTGCCAGCGAATTTCATTCGAATCCAACCCGGCGCGGTTGTCGCGGAAGAGGATTAACACCACCTCCGCTCCGTCGTAACGTAGATTCGTAACCGCGCCGGCGCTCTCCACGTCAAACCCGGCCTCTCTCAACCCGTTCTCCAGGATCGGAATCAACTGACGCAATTCCAAACCGCCGGCCGGGTGGATCGTGGATTCGATGTGCCCGCCGAATTGCCACCGCGTCTCGAAGCCATAGCCAACGAATGTTTCCATATCTTCGCTGTCCATGTCCGAAGAAAAATCTCGCAAAAAATCTTCCGCATTTTCCGCGCCGATCATGTCGGCGAGACTTCTCCGATCAGCATCAGTCGGCTGTGTCGGGTCGAAGAAGAACCAGCCCGGCGGATAGAAGATCCATAAGCGGCGCTCGCTGTCATGGAACGCATCCCAATCAAACGCCTTTACAAGCGGGACCCCTTCCAGCGGGCCGGACGCGGTCACCAACTGGCTGAAGACCCACCCCGGCTGTTCGTTATAGCTGACCCGCCACCAGGCGCCGGATGAGTTCTTGCCCGTGATGGCAAACTGTTCACCGGAGCTGGCCGTACCCAGCACGGGGTAAAACGTGCCAGGTCCACCGCGCACGTTCATATTTCCGTTGATGGTCACAACCGGAAAGGTGAGCGCAGGCTGATTGGCCCATTGCACCTTCCGTACGATGTCACGCAGCAACGGCTCCAGTCCGTCAAACTCATCGCTGTGAACGCTGAACGCGAGGGCGATCAGCGTCTCTTCATCCGGGGACAGCAGCCAGACCTGCCATACTTCGCTGTTTGTTTCGCTCTCGCGGTAGCGGATCGATACCGCCTCTTCGCCCAACGGCCTGAGTTCCGGCGCCAGTTCGACGCTGTCAGCCTTGACGCCATAGCTGTCCTGTAACCGGTCGGCGACCACCTGCACGTAGCGTTCCAGGCTCAGCCCATCGGCCGCGAAAGAGAAAACAAGCATGAAGTTGCCTGACCTGTCATCCGCCTGATCGGACTGGAGGCCAAGCCCGATTACGGCATCCTCGCTGCCGACGCTCATTGCGGAAACCATTGCGCCCATCTCCGCGATGTGGAGTTGATCCTCATCGCCCCTTCTGGCCGCGGAGAATAGCGCCAAATCGGCCTGGGAAGGCTGCGCCGGGTCGAAGTAGCGCCATCCTGGCGGATAGGACAGCGACAGGCCGCGTGCTTCATCGTCATACGTCAGCCAGCCGGTTGGATCCGCCTGCGGTGCATTCGCCACATCGGCGGATGCCGTCACAAGCCCGCCAAAGACCCATGCCAATCGGCCCTCATATTCGATCTGCCACCAGTCGCCGGCCGCATTTCTGCTGAGCGCGGCGTACTGCTGCCCCGCCGTGGCCGCGCCGATGATGGGATAATTGGTGCCCGGCCCCCTGCGCACATTCATGGTGCCGTTGATCGTCACCGCCGGGCCGGTTGGGGGCTCATACCCAGCCGGGAACCACGCATAGATGTCCCCTGCGGAGACCGCCGGCGTGTCTTCAATCGGGATCACCAGCGGGTTGTGGATCGACACCACGGGCACCGGGCGCGTGGGGGTCCCTGACGAATCCAGGGGCGTCAACGCATCGGTTTCCTCAGCCTGCTTTACAGAAATGACGTACCCGCCCGGCGCAGACCAAGCGGCGTCTACCACGAACAGATCGTACTCCCCGGCTTGTGGCGCCTTGAAGATGACCCTCGCATCCTCCCCGAACAGACCGCCGCCGCTGTCGTCATCGCTGGCCCACTCCTCTGCGATCGGATCCCAAATAGCGAGGAATGTGTCGGCCAGCGCCGACCGCGCCACAATCTCGACCGTCTCATTTTGCTTCAAGCGAAGGAAAAAGGTATCAATGTCCGTCGGGAAATCAATATTGCCGTGAAGGGACTGTCCTACCCGAATCTGTTTGTCACGCTCTGAGTCGTCAAACCGTGTAAGCGGGCGGTTCGCGATCAGAGTAAATCTGCCTGACCCTGAATCCGATACGACCAGGAAGTGCGGCCCATTGTACTCCGTTTCAAATGAAAATGAATCGGTTTCATCCTCGGTGACTTCGTAACCATAGGAGTCAAAGACACGGAACCCGCCTTCGTCTGCGCCACTCAACTCGACTTCGATCGATGTGCCGACAGGTTCGTTTAATATGTAGGCGTCTCCATAGTTCTGTAATGTCAACTCGTGACGGCGAACTCCTCCTTCCAGCGGCAGCAGCCGTTCACCGTGGCCGGCAGGATCCTCGCCGCCGATAAGTTTCTGGATGCGCGGCAAGAGGTCGGCAGACGAAGCAGAAAGCACGAATTTCCCCTCAATGATCGTGAAGCCGCTGATGCCGATCACATAGCCTGTAGAGGAAACCAGCGCGCCGCCGCTCTGCCCGCCTGCAGTCGGAGCTGGCGTCTGGAAGTAGGTGACGCCTACAGGCTCCCACTGCCGCAGGCCTGACAGAATTCCCGGCACAATCACTGGTTGTGGGAAGAGGTCGTATTCGCCCGGGTAGCCGATCAGATACATGTCGGACCCAATCGGAATGTGCTCCCCGTCGAACAGTGCCGCAGGTTGCGCGGGGGCGTCAATCGGGCCAAGCAACGCTAGGTCTGTCAACAGGTCCCAGCCTTTCACCGGCACCTTTTTGAATGCCGTTCCATCCGGGAAGACGACGCGCGCCGCGTCGAAGGGCCAGACCACATGGGCGTTCGTCACCACGTAACCCCCTTCGATCAGCACGCCGCTGCCGGAGCCGATGTCCGTCTGAATGAAAGCAATCGCCGGCGACACTTTGTCGAAGATTTGAGGGCGGGTGAGTGTCTCCGGTGTTTCTGTGGCTGTCGAAAATGACGCGGCACAGAACGGCAGACCAACTTCGTAGAGATCGTTCTCCTCAATATTTCGCCATATTTCAGGTACGCATCCACTTAGCTGGTTTCCTGAGAGGTAGAGCAGTTCTAGGCTAGTAAGTTTTCCCAATTCTGAAGGGATCGTTCCGCTCAACTTATTGTCTGTCAAGCTCAGGGCAGTCAGGTTAGTGAGTTTCCCCAGTTCTGATGGAATCGTGCCGTTCAGTTCGTTGCCCCAGAGTGCAAGTCCTGTCAGGTAAAAAAGTCTGCCTAACTCGGATGGAATCGTCCCGCTCAGCCTGTTGCCTCCGAGATACAACTCGTCCAGTTTGGTGAGTTTGCCCAATTCTGAAGGAATCGTTCCTGTCAATTGATTCAACTGCAAGCGAAGCACTGTCAGATTGGTAAGATTACCGAGTTCTGAAGGAATCGCCCCAGTCAACTCGTTGCCCCAAAGGTACAATTGGCTCAGATTAGTGTTGCCCAATTCTGGCGGAATTGAACCGCCTAACTGGTTGTCCCACAGGTATAGCAAATCCAGATTGGTCAGATTGCCCAATTCTGATGGGATCGTCCCACTCAACTGATTTTCTGAAAGGAGCAGCACCTTCAGGCTGGCGAGGTTGCCCAATTCTGATGGAATCGTCCCGGTCAACTGGTTTTCTGAGAGAGACAGCCCTTCCAGGGAGGTGAGATTGCCTAATTCTGGTGGAATCAGGCCGCTTAACTCATTGCCTGAGAGAAGTAACCATTTAAGGTGGATGAGCTTACCCAATACTGGCGGAATCGTCCCGCTCAACCGATTGTCCCAAAGGGACAACTCTTCCAAGTAGGTGAGGTTGCCCAATTCTGATGGAATTGAACCACTCAACGCATTATCCGAGAGATACAGTTGAGCCAGGTAAGTGAGCTTACCCAAGTCTGATGGAATCGGGCCGCTCAACCGGTTACTTGAAAGGTTCATCTCTATCAAGTCGGTGAGGTTGCTCAACTCTGACGGAATCGTCCCACTCAATTCATTATCCGAAAGATCCATCAGCCACTTTAACTTGGTATTGCCCAACTCTGATGGAATTGTTCCCGTAAACTGATTTTTTGCGAGGGAAAGCTGTCTCAAGTTGGTGAGTTTGCCGATTTCTGACGGAATCGAGCCGTGCAGTTGATTCCCTGAGAGATCCAGCGTTGCCAAGTTGGAAAGGTTGCCAAGCTCCGCCGGAATCGTTCCGCGTAGCTTGTTCCCTGAAAGGTCCATCACTACCAGGTCAGAAAGGTTGCCAAGCTCCGCCGGAATCGTTCCTCGCAACTCGTTGCCCCATAACTCTAGCCATCCCAGGCTGGAAAGGTTGCCCAGTTCTGACGGAATCGTCCCTTGCAACTCGTTGCTACCGAGCTTCAGCAAATCCAGGTTGGAAAGGTTGCCTAGTTCCGGCGGAATCGAACCGTGCAATCCATTCTCATTAAGAGTCAGTCCGATGACGCCACGGTCATCGAACTTGGTGACACCATACCAGCTACCGAGAGGCGCGTCAGTCAACCAGTTCTCGTTGTTTATCCAGCTGTCGCCGTCCGTGGCCTTGTAGAGCGCGACCAGCGCCTCCCTGTCCGTGCTTGCATCCGCAGCGATACGTGTCGATGCAAACACTTGAGGCCCTCTCAAGCCGGCAACCAGGGCACATACAACGACTATGACAGTAGGAATTCTGAGAACAGAGCTCATAATCTCCCTCATTCTGGCTGGATGCCTTAACTGCTTGCAGTAACCGCGTCTACGCATCGATCTGATATCTAAGAGATTGTTAGAAAGGTTAAGGCGGTTGGCCAATTAATGGTATGCGCTGCCTTGTGAAAACAGAACGAGACCCAACAGATTTGACCGGCAGCCAGTGGTCATTATTCAGCATCTGATTCCAGCATCCAAACCGGTCTGAAAATCTAGACCTGCACATTACTCTTGAAAAAATGACCCAGCGCCGGCACTCAACCCAGATCCACCCGATCACCAAACCGCAATCCTGAACAGTCAGGCGCACGGGGAACTCCGCAGAGACGGCGCCGGACACAGCGCACGCGGCAACAGCGCTGCCGTGATTCGGAAACGAGTGTTGCGCTTGGGGCGTAGTGTTGAAACATCCAAAGTTCCAACATCTAGGCAGATGCGGAGTAAGTACGGTAAACGCATAGCGTAACTAAAGAAGGGAAATTGTGGCTCAGCAGATAACGAAGCTGCCGGATGATGCACTGCTGCGGAAAAGAGAAGCTCCCGAAAGGCGCTTGGACACCCGCCCCGAGGAGCGGGACATACCCGTTCGCACCGCCCAGCACACTATCCATCTGCGACAGACGCGTCCGCACCAAAACCATGGCCGGCGGCACCACCACGAACGCGGCTGTCTGACCAAATGACACGCTTGTACGCCATAACCTGCCGGTTCATCGTTTGACCAGGAACTTTCTCAGCGTTTATAGTTGGTACGATTCTTGATGAACTGTCTGTTCGGTATCAGAGGTCTTCGCAACTGTGGAGCATCGGCAACCAGGAGTTTACGCTGATACGTCCGTTTTCGACGGCGTCTTTGTTGCAGAGTTTTCCGCGCCCAGCAGGAGGTTCTTTGAAGAAGTAGATGCCGGGAAGTTTGTCCTGATGATCTCCCCCGTCGTCGAAGAAGAGATCAGATCTGCCCCCGACGTCGTCCAGGAACTTTTCGCAGCGTACGACCAGACAGCCCGCGTTGAGCAAATCACCATTGAGACCCTGGAGCTTCAGGCATCCTATCTCGAACTTGGTGTTGTTTCCAGGAATTCGCTGGCAGATGCGCTGCACGTCGCCATTGCAACGGTCGCTGGGTGTGATCTCATCGTGAGTTGGAATTTCAGGGACATCGTTCACTTTGACAAGATTCGCAAATATAACGCAGTCAATATCCTCAGAGGCCATGGCCAAATAGCAATTCATTTGCCCCTGGAGGTGGTTCAACATGACGAACCGTGAACCAGAGTTCATGACCTGGAAACGTCGCGGCGCAGAGCGCGTTCGGCGTCTCGTCGAGGGCATGTCAAGGGAAGAAGAACTCGAATTCTGGCGCAACCGCACAGAGGATATGCACGCCCGCCAACAGGCGAAGCCGGCAGGGGCGCCGCAATCAAGTACGCGCCGGGAGCCCCCGGTATCCCCCCTTGTCACTGACAAGGGCTCCCGCCGCAGCGACCCAGACAACGTAATTCGCGCACCCGAATGTGTCGCCATCAAACGCCGCGGCGCAGAGCGCGTCCGGCGCCTCGTCGAGGGCATGTCAAGGGAAGAAGAACTCGAATTCTGGCGCAACCGCACAGAGGACATGCGCGCCCGCCAACAGGCGAGTCAGCCAGAATCCGGGCAGACAGCCGCCGCCAACCCCATCACCTGACCGGTAATCCCATCCGCGTCTTCGTCCTCGACACCTTCCCCATCGTCCGCCGCCGCGACAAAACCGCCCTCGGCCGCGACTTCGCCCTGGACGCCAAATCCGCGCGAATGCACCTGGCTCCTGACTGTTCGACATAGGCCTCCCTGACCTTTGTCTGAACAGCGATTTGCGGAAACAAACTGCGGCTGACCCGCGAACCCCTACGTAGCTGCGCTCAAAAGTCGATACGCCCTTGAGATTCTCCGCGCCTCCTCCGCGGACAAAAAGATGTTCTTCCCATACTTGACAGTTCACCAAAAATTTAATACTGACGATCAAAAACTGTCGCTAGAATTGACACAAAACTAATATAAACAAATCTATTATGTCACTGAAATGGCATAAAAAGTGTGCTAAACTGTTTAACGGATGTAGATCCCATGTGAAGCCACGAACGTGCGCAACGACTCGCAACTGGAACAAGGAAGTTTCTCCTGCCTTCCCGAAATACAGGAGCTCCTGGTCCCGCCTGGGATCTGCATCCAGCTACACTTTCCAAACTCTTTCGCCCTCAAGCCAGCCCTGGTGACGGACAGATGATTGCCCGCATTCAGCCGTTGCTGCTTGACGGCATCCTCGCCGCGAACATCCTGCCCCGGCATTTCCAGTTCGCGCCGACGCGGACCGCGCAGGCGTTGCCAAGACGGGAAGTAAGCGTGGACGCCGCCTGGTTCACCCCAAATGCGCCAATTGGCGCATTTCAAAAGGGGCACACCATGACAAAATTGATCGATGCCGCAATCTTCCTGATCGGCTTGCTTGCGGCTGTCTACACATGGCCCGTGTCTAAACCGATGACCTTCGTTGTGGTCGGCAGCCTGTATGGGTTCCTCGTATGGCGCATCTTCAGCAACGCAAAACGGGAAAAGAAAAGCCGCCAGTGAGGTCGGCGGCCCATGTGGGGCGGCGGTTTCACCAGTTCGGATCGGACAGCGCGCTGTCCAGCATAACAATGCAGGACGGCAAAAATGCAACTGCACACTGGGCTGACCGCCTGCCTCGACTTCTGCAACCATGAGTGACCGCGTCAAAGTCCCGACGGTCGCACGCCGGCGGAAGAGCACTTCGTGCCCTGATGGCGGCATAAATCACATCGCTGACCGCACCCTGTTGTGTGGGCCGTGCAACCGCCTGAAGATCAACGCGTTTACCTTGGCTGGTTTGCGCCGGGAAAACAAAAACGTGGTTACCTGGCGAACCGATAGGAGCCCCAAAAGCTTAAAGTCATAACGGAGGTGTGTTTCTTCGCAGGAAGTGACAACTGCATTTAGTCGGATAGCTTCAGCCGGTAGTCCCGTCCAGGCCAGCCTGTCGTGCGCCATGATGCGTGTACCCAGGACTCACTGGCTCGGATTCTCGCCACGTCTCTTCCCGTGGAACGGCGGGCGGCCTGACCGTCTAGCCAGCTATATGGCTCCCAAATTATGGAACGGAATCAGGTAGTCCGCGATATGGAAGAGAGCGGCATTCTCGGCGTTCCCACTGCCAAAGACGGGTTGATACTGCTCACTGTGGCGGAATTAGCCGCGCCCGGCGAAACAGGCGGATGGACTCCACGATAGTGCAAGTCCGCGTCGAGATCCACCGTTTCAGCCTGATCTTGACGAAAAGACGCATGTCATTTCTCGTCTATCAGTCTCTCAACCTCCTGACGCAGCAGGGGCAAGTTCGTCTCAACCACATCCCACACCAGCCCGTCGTCCACATCGGCGTATCCGTGTATCAGGATATTGCGGAAAGCGACAATGCGTCGAAAGTTGGTGATGCGCGCTGCCAGTTCCTCATCAAACCGCGCGAGTTGAGAGATCGCCTCGCCAATGATCTCAAATTGGCGCTCTACAGCCGCTCTCAGCATGGCGTCGCGTTGATAATCAGCGAATGTCTTTCCGGCCAGAAACTCAGCCAATCGGTCCGCTGCGCTACGAATATCAAACAGGTACTTCTTAGCCTCAAGCCGCATAAAGTAATGTCCTGGTCTCTTCAACGCGCTGCCGGAAGAAGGGATTCCGAATCGCCGAGTCGACAATAAGATCAACAGGACCTTCGAACAGCGTTTCCAGGGCCTCCAGCAGCCCGAAATAGGCATCGGCATACGCCCCCGCGGGCAACGTCTGGAACTCGACCAGAAAGTCCAAATCGTTGGTGTCCTCTTTCTGGTCGCCTGAGGCGGCTGAGCCGAACATGTCCAGCCGTTTAACATGATGGAGTACGCAGAGTTGTTCCAGTTCGGAAGCTCGCTCCGAGACGGCCGTTATCATCAGTCTCTCTCCTCCAAACTACTCTCACTGTGCGCAAACTGCTGCCGCGCACGCGACCGGTGACAACCGCCAGGTGGACGCCCGCGTTCCGGGCCCCTCCGTCAGCCTCATCTTCAAGCGGGTCCCCTCCGATCATCGATAAAGAGTTCGTTCTCGTCACAGTCGAGATGGCCTCAACACGGCAGCGCGTCGGCCATGCGCCATGGTCCACCGAACCGGATTCCGGGCTTAAGTCTGTCCGTTTCCACCCCGTCGCCGACCTCTTCCATCGCGTTGAGGCCATAAGCGGCTCTCTCCTGCCCGCAGTCCAAATGGTCTTGAAAACCAAGCCAAGAATATGCCCCTTGCCATCGATAGTCAATTCTTGGCTCATTTTTGATTTTCGGGACCGCGATCGCGGTCGGCTTAGCGTTTTACGACCGCGATTTTTCAGCTTTTGCGGTTGAACCCGCGCGGCCCCACCACTTTCCCACATTTATAGCTATCCATCCCCCAACCACAACCGTCAGGGAGGCGCTCGCGACGCCATTTCCGCCCCGGAGCGCCTCCGCAAAACAGGCAAACCCAATCCAACCCCTGGTATAGGGGCGAAAATGTCACAGACCCCCCCGGCCATCTCAACGACCGCGACGCGTTTGGCAGGCGCCCGGTTCGCCCGTGCATGTTGCAGCCATCTCTCCATCTCAGGGTCGGTCGGCCGGTAGACCGGAACAACGAAACCGCCGCCAGCCTCCCGAACGATCCTCTGGCCCACGGTCCGCACATATCCGCAGGCCTTCAGATGTTTGAAATCCCGCACTATCGTCTCGCGGCGGCAGCTGTGATGATCGGCCAGCGTCTGGTGACGAACCGACACAGTCAGCCTTCCACTTTTCCCTGGTTCGGCTAGGGCGGTCAGAATGTTGTGAACTTTCACCTGGCGCGCATTCAAATGTGGGTGCGGCCGGCTGCTACTCTCGCCAGCCCGCTGCCCGCGCCGCCGGCACCCCCTCCATCCATACCGCTTTGCCAGCCAGAAAAAACTGCCAAGCGTAAGACCGCCCTCAGCGTCAAAACCCCCCCACTTTGCCGCGCATTCCCCAACCTTGTAGCGGTCCGGATCGGTCGCCGACCACGCGCGCCACAATTCCAACCCGTCCTCAACGCAGCCGTAAGACTCGCCCCAGTGGAGTTCCATACCGACTGCCAGCCATTCATCATAACTGACCTCCCGGCATGCGATGATCCGCAACGCCGATCGCACCCGCTCTGTCTGGCCCGGCCAACCTCTTGCCGGTCGCCGCTGTTCCTCTGTCTTGTGGCGGATCGGCCATTGCGAAATATCAACCAGCTCGACCAGATCGATCTGCTCGAGCGCCGCCAGCACCGCCTCTTCATCCCACAGGACCGCATATCCCTTCGCACAGCGAATCTCCCCGCCCTCCCAATAGCGGTTACCGACCGGCTGATCGCAGCGGTAATACAGGTGCAGCCCGCCCGACCCTGTCCGCACCTCACACAAGGACGCACCCAAATGGTCCCGCACCGCCTCGCGCCAGTACCAGACAGGCTGGTCCTTGCCGGTGTCAATATCCACGACCAGCAGGCCAGCTGCATAGGGAACATGCCCGAGCAATTGAGCAGGATCAGCGCGCGCCGCGCCAACCTCTTCAGCAGTCGCGATACAACGCTTCCAACTGTCCGCCAGCGGCCGCTTATCCGCCGCGGACACCAAAACATAACGCAGGCCGCGGCCAACCGCCGTCGTCTCGCGGTCCATCCCTGCCCCCGTACCAATAGGCCGCGGGGCAAGGGAAGCGCAAACAATATGGGGATTGTGTCTTATGGGGATTCATGAAATTCCCATCCATCATGCTGCGCCGCTTGCCAGGCGGCTAAAAACATCTGTCCAATAGTATATCACAGTCTTCTGAAACCACAAAAGCCGCCGGTTGGCGGCTCCTGGGGTCGCTTGGCAGGCGACGAGAATGTTCTACCATGAAGCTGGATGGGTACCTTCATGGATTTATCACATTTGTCCCTGTGACTAGGCTTGCCGCAGTATGCAGCAGGTTAGGTTATTATACGGAAAATTAGGCGTTTGTAAAATCTTTCTGCGCCAGACTGGGAAAGAGTCTTGGAAGAACAGGTATCAAATCTGTTTCCAGCATCGCCAGGGAATCGCGCCGGCGGCATGCGGTCACGTAGGGACAACCCTTGTGATTGCCCCTGCGGCTGTCCCGCCCCAATCCCCTCACGGCAGCTCGCTCTTTCCCGGCACGCTGGCCTGACTGCCGCTGACGACAGGATCGATCCGGGAGACTACGACCCGCCGGTCGGGGAAAAACAACGCGCGTGGCGGGAAGAAAAATGCCAAAAGTTGCATTAAGTCATACATGAACATATCTGCAGTGCCGACGCCATGCTTCTACGCGCCCAGGTATCTAGGGATCGTGGCCGTCTGTCCGAACGGCGATTTGCGGGAGCAAAAAGCGACTGATCCGCGAACGGCTGCGCAGCTGCGCACAGAAAACCCGATACGCCCTCGGTGTTCTCCGCGTCCCTCCGCGCCCTCCGCGGACAATAAAGATGTTCTCCCTGCCCCTTCGTGGATCAACTACCCCCTACTCATACCACCCCGACCCAATGATCACGCCATCGTAACGCACAACCCACGTATGCTTTACCTCCACCTCCGACCCGTCCTTCGTAGGATTCGACGCCGACAGATAGTCGACCCACAAACCCGCCTCCGTCGCGCTCAGCATCAGATCGCCGAAGCGATAGCCGCTCGAATCCACCCCCAGATCTCCCTTCAAATCCCGCCCGATGATCTCCGGGTCGGGATGGGCGATGACCCGGCCGCGCCCGTCGATGACAAAAACGTACCACTCGCCGTCCACACTCTCGGAAGAACTGAAAAACGCAACCGCCTCTTCTCGCCCGTGCGCCTTATAATACCGCACTGCCCGCTCAACAAACGCAACCGTGTATTCGGCAGGTTCCGCCTTGGTGGCCGCCAGCGCCAGAGTCGGCAAGACCTGATACCAGCCGGAAGCGAAAATCAGCCCGTCGTGCCGTACCGCCCACGTATGCTTGTACTCATCCCTGCCCGTGGCAGGATTGAAAAAAATATAGTCCACCCACTTCCCCGCCTCGGTCGCGCCCGCTATCGCTTCCCCGTGTCGGTAGCCGGTGAAATCCACCCCCATAGGGCCAAGCAGGCTTTCTCCCAGCACGTCAGGATTGGGGTGGGCGATAATCTCTTTGTTCTCGTCTGCGATGATGACATACCATTCGCCGTCTACGCTCTCCCGCGAGTTATAATAAGCCAGCGTCGCCTCTCGCCCTTTGCTGTCGTAGAGCCGCAACGCCTTCTCGACCGTCGCCACCGTGTAGCCGGCGCGGTCCGCCTTCGAAACCTGTCGGCTCGCTATAATGGCGCGGCCATTCATCTCTGCATGGGATGGCATATAATGATAGCAGCCGGAAACAAAAAACGCGGCCGCCGCCACCGCCGCTGCCAGCCGGCCCACAAAAGAAACCTTGCGCATGACGATCCTCCTTTAGCGCACTTCATTGAGATCCCCAGCCACTCGCCCGGATGGCAGGACGTATAGAATTCACAAGAACAACCGAACATCTCACTGCCGGGTTGTCTACTGAGGTGATTCCGATAGAAAAAAGGGAATGACTGCTTTCTACAACCGGTCCCGTTGCCTGGACCGCAAATAAGGGAAAACGAGAGCGCAGCTCGCTGTCCGCAGCCGCCCTCTCTTGCCCATCGTTCCTTCCCTCCACAGGCTTGGCAATTCGCCCCATTATACACCTTGGCCCGGGGTCCAGTCTCGGACGCAAGCTCATCCTTCTGATTTAGGGACCGTTATGTCTGACCCATTGCACTACACGCTTCCGGAAAAATGCGGAAATCATATGTCAGAACTGCAGATCCGGAAGACGGCAGCCTGCCGGTCGGGGAAAGACAACCCGCGTGGCTGGAAAGAAGATGCTAAAAGTTGCATTAAGTCACATATAAATATATTTACAGATGAACATATCTCCAGTGCCGGCGTCATGCGTCTACGCGCCCAGGTGACCAGGGCTCGTTGCCGTCTGTCCGAACGGCGATTTGCAGGAGAAAAATGCGGCTGATCCGCGAACGATGCGCACAGAAAATCCGACACGCCCTTGGTCTTCTTCGCGGCCCTTCGCGTGACTTCGCGGACAAGAAAGCAGTTCTCCGCGGTTCCCCGTATTGGCTGAATCTGCGGTTGTCCGGTTCAGATCACGGCTCAAAAGACGACTGTAAGGATGCCTGCAGACCTCTTCGCAGAACGGGAAGACGATTGAGTAAACGGCCCGGCAGAGAACACTGAACGTTGCCCCTGATCCGGCATGACCAGCGGAGACCGCAATGACCGCAACCGGCAAAACCACCGAGCAGGGCCTGACACCTTGGGAAGA
The DNA here is from genome assembly GCA_965207495.1 of Caldilineaceae bacterium. GTDB lineage: Bacteria > Chloroflexota > Anaerolineae > Caldilineales > Caldilineaceae > Bin5. Next base: position 34,681 of record CBDBMP010000004.1, on the reverse strand, counting down.
TGCGATTCTCGATCTCCTCAGGACCGCCTACCCGGACGCCCTGCACGCAGCTGAAATCCGCAACGCTCTGGCCATGCAGGGCCCGGAATGGGGCTACAACCGTATTCCGATAGACCGCCTCATCAAGCGGCTGGAGGAACGCGGATTCATTGAGCGAACAGCGGAACGCGGTCCTTGGAAGTTGACCGTGACCTGAACAGAGCGGCCGGCTTTGACTACACAACGCGCATAAGGAAAACACCATGAACGCAACCGCCTCGTCCCCGCCTTCCACCCTCGCAAGGGCTGCCGTACTCGCGCTATCCTCTCTCTGTCTCGCCGCCGCCTGCACCTTCGAGGTTGCCGCCCCGCCGGCCAGTGCCCCGGCGCCGGCCTGCGTAGATGACCAACGCGTTCTCAACGTTGGCTTCTACGCCTTCTTCGCGCCCGTCAGTTACAGCGCAAGCGAAGATCCGGATGCCAAGGAATTTCACACCCATCTTGGCTATGAAGCCGATCTGCTGACCGCGCTTGAAGCCATCGATGGCGCCGGCCTCTCCTTTTCCCGCCACCCGATCGCGGCTTGGGATGACATCTGGCTGCAAGCGGCCGCACCGCAATACGATATCATCACAGGCGGTATCACCATTCTCGACTCCCGTACCCGGGATGCCGCTGGCAAGAAAGTCGTCACCTTTACATCGGGGCACGTCACCTTCCGCCAATCACTTCTCGTGCGCGCCGCAGACGCCGCGCGCCTTGCCTCGCATGACGACCTGACCGGCGACGTTCGCGTCGGCGCCCTTGCCGGCACCACAGGCGAATTCCGTCTGCTGGAACTGACGGGGCTTGTCGATGTCAATGGTGTTCTGGCCGCCGGCGTACGCATTGACACGCCCGCCGGCACAGTGGTCGCCGATGGCAGTCCGGACTACCTCATCACCGCAGCCGGCGAATCTCCCATTCTTGCCGGAAGACAGCGCCTCCACCCGCCTTCACATACCATGCCGCAACTGGTGTATCTCGGGGACCAAACCGGTGAACTGGAGCTGCTCGACGCCCTCGAAGCGGGCGCCATAGACGCAGTGGCCAGAGGAGAAATCGGCAACCGCGACGCCGCCTTTGCGCGTGGCGACGCCTTCGTTGTCACAGCCCTCGATGAAAGGGTCGAACATGGCGGCTTTGCGCTCGCCGCAGAAGATTCCGAACTGGCTTCCTGCCTCGACCGCATGATCGACTGGCTAACCGATGACCGGCGCATCGACTATGCAAATTGGCGGGAAGACCCTGCCGTATTCATGCGCCGCGCCGCCATGTGGAATGAGGGAGCGCGTTGACGTTTGCCCGAACGGCGGTTTACAGGAGCAAAGTGCCGTCGGCCCGCGCAGCTGCGCAAAGAAAATCCGCTCCGCCTTTGGTATTCTCCGCGCCCCTCCGCGTCCTCCGCGGATAAAAAAGGTGTTCTCCGTACTCGGCAGTTCACTAAGAACTGCCGTCCCGGCCGCCTCGGCTTTGGAAGCCTTGACGCACCAGAGAGGGGAGAGTATTCTGCAGTGGGCTGTCGTGCTTGTGATGCCCGCTGCGAGGAAAATAAGGTGGCTGACATGTCGAATATCGTGCTCAATGTGGTGAAACCGGTCGCAAAGCGGATTCTGCTGGCGTGGGAGCGTCTGGAGTCAGGGGTCAGTTACGACTTGACTTCCAGTGCGTTCATAGAGGACCCATACCGCACCTACGAAGAACTGCGCCGGAAGGATCCCGTCCACCGCATGCGGTTAATCGAGGCGTGGGCGTTGACCCGGTACGAAGATGTACAGGACGTTCTGATTGACCACAGGCGCTTTACGAACGCGGAGCGCAACTACGACTATATGCAGTATCGAACATTTCTGGATCTGGACCCCCCTGATCACACCAGGTTGCGGGGGCTTGTCTCCAAAGCCTTTACGCCGCGCGCTGTAAGGGAGCTTGGGCCGCGCATCCAAGAACTTGTTGACGAACTCCTGGACGCGGTCGCCGGCAAAAGCCGGATTGATCTGATTAGCGATTTTGCATTCCCGTTGCCGGTTATTGTCATCGCCGAGATGCTGGGCGTTCCAGCAGAGGACCGAGCGCGTTTCCGAGAGTGGTCCGACGACATTGCACTCTCGGTCAATCCACTGCTCAACAACGAACAGATAGAGCGGGTCCAACAGGCGACCGAGGAACTCTTCGACTATTTCGAGGGTATCATCGAGCAGCGGAGGCAGGCGCCCCAGAATGACATGATCAGCGCGCTGCTGGCTGCTGAGGAAGAGGGGGACAGACTTACGCACGAGGAACTGCTGTCAACACTGATGCTGTTGCTGGTCGCCGGCAACGAGACGACGCGTAACCTGATCGGCAACGGCATGTTGGCCCTGCTCAAAAGTCCGGCGCAGCTGCAGCGGCTCAGGGATCATCCGGAACTGTTGGATTCAGCCATCAACGAGTTGCTCAGGTATGACAGCCCCGTACAGATCGACTCGCGTAACGCCATCGACGATGTGGAGATCGGGGGCAAACGGATTGCTGCCGGACAGCGGATTCTGGCGATAGTCGGGGCTGCAAATCGAGACCCGCAAGTTTTCCCCAACCCCGACGAACTGGATATCGGGCGCGACGAAGTCAGCCACCTGTCCTTCGGGCGCGGTATTCACTACTGCCTCGGCTCTCCGCTTGCGATCCTGGAAGGACGCATAGCCTTCACCAGCCTGCTGGAGCGGTTCTCTTCGATACGGTTGGCCTCGGATCCTGTGTTCAAAGAGCAGATTGTGCTGCGGGGCGTCGAAGAACTGTGGGTCGAAGTCGAACACTGATTATGCCGGTTATCAGGCTCCATCGGCATTTGGAAAATCCTGTTCAAGACTGGTCTTGCGCCGCTTGGCTCCCGACCTCCTGCACAGAGAGAAAGCACCCCCATCGGCACTGCTGCCAAACGTAATCAAGCCGGTTGGAGAACTGACTGTCTCCCAAAAATCCTCTCCCGATAAGATGCGTATGCCCTGGGCGGCCCTTGTAGTTGCCCCGGCGATTGCATCTGGCTACACTAAGAACGCCGGGCTTCTGGAACCGTCAACGACCCCTGGCCAAATCTGCTGTCGCCTCGCTATCCCCCAATGGAGGAGCTAGTGCTCGCCAAAGTGCGCAGTTGTGCCATTGTAGGATTGGATGCCGAACAGATCGAAGTCGAAGTCGATATCACCAACGGGCTCGAACGGCTCACCGTCGTCGGCCTGCCCAGCGCCGCCGTGCGCGAAAGCGGTGAACGCGTTCGCTCCGCCATCGCCAACAGCGGTTTCCTCTTTCCCCCACACCGCCTGACCGTCAATCTAGCCCCGGCCGACCTGCGCAAAGAAGGCCCCGCCTACGACCTGCCCATCGCCCTCGGCATCATGGCCGCCACCCGCCAGGTGTTGGCCGAACTCGACGACGCACTGATCGTCGGCGAGCTGGGTCTGGACGGCTCCGTCCGCCCCATAAACGGCGCCCTCTCCATGGCGGCCATGGCCCAAAAATCCGGCTGCCGCCGCCTCTTCGTGCCCCAACCCAACGCGTCCGAGGCCGCGCTCGTCGAGGGCATCGACGTCTTCCCCGTCAGCCATCTCAGCGATCTCGTCGCCCATCTGTCCGGCCAGCAAGAGATTTCGCCCCAGCGCGCGACGGCGTTCCAAGCCGGTGAAGAAATCGTCTACGCCGTCGACTTTCAGGACATTCGCGGGCAGGAGCACGCCAAACGCGCCTTGGAAATCGCCTGCGCCGGCAGCCACAACGTGCGTCTCGTGGGCCCGCCCGGCAGCGGCAAAACCCTCATGGCCCGCGCCCTGCCCTCGATCCTGCCCGCAGCCACCCTCTCCGAGTCCCTGGAGATCACCCGCATCTACTCAGTCGCCGGCGAACTCAACGGCGCCGGGCCCCTAATCCGCGCCCGCCCCTTCCGCGCCCCCCATCACACCATCAGCCATGCCGGCCTTGTCGGCGGCGGCACCATGCCCCGCCCCGGAGAGATCAGCCTCGCCCACCGCGGCGTCCTCTTCCTCGACGAACTGCCCGAGTACGGCTCCAAAAACCTCGAAAGCCTTCGCCAGCCCCTCGAAGACAAAGTCGTAACCATCAGCCGCGCCGCCGGCACCCTCTCCTTCCCCGCCAACTTCATGTTCGTGGCCGCCATGAACCCCTGCCCCTGCGGCTTCTACGGCGACGAACGCAAACCCTGCTCCTGCTCCATATCGGCCGTTCAGCGCTACCAGGGCCGCATCAGCGGCCCCCTTCTCGACCGCATCGACCTCCATGTCGACGTAGCCCGCGTCCCCTTCCAAAAGCTCTCCGGACTCGAAACGGGCGAGCCTTCCGCCCACATCCGTCGCCGTGTCGAGCAGGCCCGCGTCCGTCAACAGGCCCGCTTCGCCCAACAGGACAAGCCCCATATCGTCGTCAACGGCGACATGGGTCCGGCCGAGGTCCAACGCTACTGCCAGCTCAAAGAGAACGGCAAGAACCTGATGCAGGCCGCCGTGCGCCAGATCGACCTGAGCGCCCGCGCCTATCATCGCGTCCTTAAACTGGCCCGCACCATCGCCGACCTCGCCGCAGAAGAGGATATCGACACCCCCCATCTGGCCGAAGCCCTGCAATATCGGCCGCGACTGATAACCTGAATCAGGCCCGCTCCGCCTCTCTCCCCTTGCGCGGTGCGATGGGGCCCTCATGACTCCCTAGCCCCTATTCCCTTTCCCCTGCCGTTACGCGCCTCTTATCCCAGGCTGGGATTCGGCCACGGGGCGAGAGATAGCGCTTGGCCGCGCTTGCCGGCCAGTTCCTGGAAAAGTGCGGTTGTGACGCGGTCCTGGGGCACAAAGGTGGAGAGATACAGTTCCCCATAGCCGCTGACGCTGGTGTTGGTAAAGATCGTGTACGCGACCGGACCGTGCGCGCCGTGCAGGTAAGAATAGCTGCGCAGACGGCTGTAATCGTCATAACCGTCCTCGTGGCTGTCCTCCCACAGCCTCTGAAAGTCGGGGTAGACGGACAGGGCGCTGAATATCTGCCGGAAGCGGGGCGTGTGCCGGTAACGCAAAGTCATCGCCCGCCACTGCTGCACATTGGCGAGGGCGATCGGCCGCCAGCCGCGCCCCAGCATCTGCCGCAAGCGCCCATCGGGCGCCAGGAGAAAAACGATGTTATTTGCGCCCGCGACAGTTGCCCGGGCAGCCTTGAGTTGGGCCAGGCTCAGGTCGTGAAAAGCGAGCAGAGCGCGGTTGACGCCGATGATATCGGCGAAAGGGTCCATGAGGAACGCCGGCGCGCACAGGGTGTCCAACAATGACCAGACCTGCGTGAAAACCTCTTCACTGCCCAGGGCCGCGCGCACGAGCCCCGCGTCCGTCACCTCGCTGGCCATGGCAAAGAACTCCCGGCGTTCAAACGATGTGAGTTGAAAGGCCTGCGCCAGTCCTTCCAGGATCTCCCTGTCCAGCCGCGCCTGCTCGCCCCGTTCGATCTTGCCCACAATCCGCACCGTCAACCCTGTCTCGTCGGCCAGGCGATGCTGACTCCAGCTGTGCCCGCTGGCAAAGTCGATCTGCTCCTTGCGCAACTCGGTCACGATCTGGCCGAAAGCCTTGTGCTCCACACGCCTCCTCCTCGCTGCCAGCGCTCTCGAATTAATGTAGATCCCAAATGAAACCCAGAGTTTGCCTATTTCACAAGCGAAGGCCGTGCTTCTGCGCTCCTGATCTGTAGCCTGCGCGACAAGTCGTGGTTTCAAATTGAACTTACATTAGCACGACGTTTCATGGCATTCTTGCATGTTACCGCCACTCTGATCTGGCTTGAACGAAATGTCAACGAGCCCAACTCCTTCTCCTGGGCGCCACGGACACAACTGTGACGGCTGCAATCGATAGGTAAATCAGTAGAATCACGAGTCGTTTTGCTGTTTTCTTCCTTCTGTAAGAAACCCGAAATTGGGGACCCTGATGCTGAATAAAGGTTCGAGAGTCTGTACTGCCCTTACCCATCCAAGTCAGATCCCCATCAGTTAAGGGGCCTACATTCTTGAGTGACCAAGCGAAATTCGCCCTCGCCTCCATGCGAGGGCGTGCGTATGTTTTCAGGTCTATGGGTTACGGTTGTGCAGCTTGGCCCATGCTATAGAGCAGCTGGGTTCAGTCATGCTTGGCTATTCTTTCGGTCTGCGTGGGCGATGCTTGTCACCCGGAAGAAAAATGCAGGTTACAACATTACCCTAGCAGGAAACAAAGTCATGCCCTGTTTCCTCGCCAAGATCAAGAACATCGACGGTATAGATTTGGAGTCTTGAGTCGGTTGTTATACCCGGAACATTACCACTTAAGGTGAGGGAGTTGGATTCGTATGCGAGTTCGAACTTCGCCTTTCCTGTCTCGTGCAAACTTGCATCAACGACCTCCTCTTTGTCATGAACGAATCTGAACAGGATGATGTTCAATAGCTCTTCAAAGCGCTTATACTCGGGCGGAGATTCCGTTCTGAACTGCTTCAAGGATATTGAGCCGCTGAGCATGTATTCAAACTGCTGAATATCGCCTGCATCTTCAATCGTACCTTCCACGTCTATCATGACGATCCAGAAGTAATCGTCCGAGGATTCGTGACTGGCCTCCTTTGCCGGGGGGCTTTCCGTGAAACCTTCTGGGATACCCTCCAGATAGAACACGACCTTAAGGTTTTCACCATCCAGAACAGTTTCTATCCTGTGAAAATCAAGGAAGTTTGGCACACCTGCGGTCGGTCCGTCATCTGCGCTTTCACCAGGACTGATGTGCAAGATTTCATTGTGGAAGCAATCAGCAGATTGCTCCATCGTTTCTGGCTCTAGGACCGCCTGTTTTTCCAGTGGCGGTATCGGTACGCAAGCTGCGATAAGCAATACGAGTCCTGAAATCAGAACGAGCCTAAACATAGCAACCCTCCTAATCAGTTGGGCCTTCACCGGATTTCGAAGAGAAAATGGATACGGTTGAATGTTGTAAGTGAGGAAACACGCTAAGACCGCCAGCTATGGTCGCATTCAAAGTGGCATACTCAGCCCACATGATAGGACAACCATCACGACTTGATTCTATCGTCCCGTAAGTACTGCAAGTGACACCGCCTCGCCTCTTGGGCACACAAGTATGTAGTTCCCTAAGTTAAAGTCTACCACGTCCGTATGTAACCAGTGCGTCATTTTTTCTTTTTCTGTGTCAGTATTGTGCCAATATTGGGGCAGTCCGTCTCCGTCCAGGACTTTGTACGACATTGCGGCACGTAACCGCGGACATTAGCAGTCGAATCACTTCTTAGCGGATTGGGTAAGATGAGGGTTTATCTACCGGTTTTGGGTTAGATCTGCGCCCCAACCGCTGGCCGCCTAAGAGCAGGCAATCAGGACCTCCGGAACCCTACTATTGCAACTGTATGGTTTTTCAAGACGAAATGGGACAGATCGGTATGATCTGTCCCATTACTGATCTGCCATCTTGAGGTCTGTAACTCCGACAAGGAAACAGTCTGAACTCCTGAACCCGTCGGTTCCTCCACCCAACGCGCTTTCGTCAAACTATATACCGATTTTGGTACATTCGCTCTGCCGGTTTCGGTACATTTGAGCCAGCCAGACCCCGTTGCAGGCGCGTATACTGTTCCCCACAACTGTATAGTGCCCTTCGCGCCGGCACATTCTGGCAATAGCGGCCAAGAAAAGGAGGCATGCAATGCCGTACACCAATCCAATCAGAATGGCAGTTGACCTCGGCATGATACTGGCATTCACCCTGACCGCTCTCTTCGTACTGCTTCCCGGAACGCCGCCCGTGCTGGCAGACGTATCCTTCCTGACGTCGACGGGCACAGAGTCCCCGGCCTCGACAGGCTCGCACACCGTGACTGCCGCGGGCAAGGAAACCACCAGCATCGAACCGGATGTGGCAACCGCGGCCATAGGGGTGGAAGTTCTGCGCCCAACCGTGAAGGAAGCCAGCTCAGCCGCCCAAGCCGTGTTGACGGATGTGTGGGCCGCGCTCGTCGCCCAGAACATCGACGAATCGGATATCCGCATCAGTCACCTCAACATCTTTGCCGAACGCCTGGGCCCGGACGGCCTGCTGAACGAGAATCAAACGCGTTACCACGCCAGCAACACCCTCCTCATTACGATTCGGGATCTGGACAGCATCGACGCCGTGCTGGATGCCGCGATCGCCGCCGGCGCCAACAACATATACAGCGTCGACTTCAGCCTGTCCGATCCGGCTGCAGTTGAATCCGAGGCGCGCGCTGGCGCTGGCCATCGCCAAAATTGACGAACTGGCGGCGCTGCCCGGGTTCAGTGTCGCTGACGTGCAGTACGCCAGCGACATCATGGGCCCGGGCCGCGGCTCGTCCCATCACGCTCTTCATGACGTTCCTGAGGCAGGATCAAGGCAAACGACCCGGGAGAAGAACGCATGGACAAGGACTACACGAGGATGACGCGTATCGAGTTGGAATCTGAACTGTCTGCCGAGCGCGCCGCCACACGGCGCAGCCATGCCGTGATCGTCATGATGGCCGTGCTGGCCGTATTGGGATTCATGATGACTGTGCTGGGGGTGGTTGGCACTTTAGCGCCGGTCACCGGTTGAAACCGGTGACGCCGGTTCAACGACCGCCCTGCTCCCCATCTGCCGCTCAGACCGCGCAACGCAACATCACCCCGCTGTTTCACCTCATGGCCTCCCAGGGGATCTCTGCCACCAGGGAGAAAAACTTGAGAATTAAAACTCTAGTAAAGCTACTTTAGCTGGTACAAACGAAATCATGGTCACTATATCCTGATTCGTTGTCAACCGGGCAGTACATTCGCAAAGGAGACAGAGAGTGAAAGCCAAAATGATTGCCATGTTGTGCCTGCTCGCGCTTCTGGTTGTCCCCGCAATCGGTTACGGCGCATCGGCCGTAGAGGAAGGCGCAACCATGACTGCGCTGGGGCACGGCGCCGCATCATCGCCCCCCGACAGTGTTCGCGTCGACCTCTACATCAACGAAGAACCAACCTACGGACCGGGCGGGCCCAAACTGGTTTTCGTCCAACCAGCCGACCTGGAGGACGTGCAGGACCTCCTGGTCAAGAACGGCGTTGACGAAGAGACCATCGAGATAAATGCCTTGAGCACGGACTACTCCTATGGCTCCAACAGTCCGGCAGGAGAAATCAGCTTCATCTACTCCGACGTTGCCGGTCTGCGCACAATGCTGCAGGCCGTGCTGGACGGGATGGAAGGCAGACGAGGCCCCAACATTCAGGCGGCCAGTTTTAGCTTCATGGTAGAGGACTGTGCCGCGCTTGAGGAAGAGGCCATGCAGGCCGCGCTCAACGACGCCCGCACACGCGCCGCGCGCATGGCCGGACTTCTCGAGATGACGCCGGGCCCAATCAGGACCGTTTCCGAAGACATTTCATCGTCCGGCGTAGCCGCTCCTGCAGGAGGATGCATTGCTCTCGAAAGCCTGGAATCCTCCGGCATCTACAGTTTTTTGCGCAATGCGGGTTCCGCAGCAACCAATAACATCAACGAAGTGGAAGTCGCCATCTCGTTGAAAGCGACCTTCGCCCTCGAGCCGGCCAGATAGAGAGGCAGGTGGGCGCACTCCTGGGGGGCTACTCGGCCCCTGGGAGCGGCTCGGGGCGAGTAGTGCTGACGCGTTGGACGTCAGCGAAATCATGGCCTGGGGCTGGGGCTGCGACTGCGACTCGCCGCATCACACCGCGATTTCGCTTCATGACTCCCAGTGGCTCTCTAAAACCGGGGAGGAAAACATGGGGATGAAACTTACAGGCAAGGACAGGGTCTGGGGACTGGCGCTTGCAGCCGTAATGCTGAGTTACTTCATTTGGGGATTTCGAGGGTCGGGGCCGCTGATGATGCTTGCTTTCATCCCCACCATCCTTCTCGCCCTCTCTTTTGCCGTCCCATCGAAATACCAGCCGCATCTCCTTACATCTGTAATCTTAGTCATGGCAGGCGTGCTCGTTGGCGTCTCCCTTGAGAAACTGTTCGGCGACATCCCCTACATCTGGTGGGCTGTATACACGTGGCCGGTCATTGCCGTTGCCATGGGTGTGCTGCGGCCTTTTCCTGTTCTGAAAAGGTATTTTCTCTTCCTAAAAATGACAGCGGCGAGTGATGCTGCAAAAAAGGAAGGAAGAGAGAAATGGAGGAAGTACCGGCCCCAGATTATTTCAATTCTCGTTTGTGGAATGGCAAGCACGATCGGCACCGGCATTGCCTACCTGTTCAGTCTCTATGGGCCCGATGTATACGGATCCCGCGGGATGTTTGAAATCTTAGGACCTGTAGAGTACACCCTCATCTTTTGGATAGGGTCTGCATTGTCCGTATTGCGCTTTGGCCTTTACAAAGCATATCTGCCACAAGACCGGCAGAATAGTGAAGCGTGAAGAACCCATGCCGGCCAGCTTAGGAAGCCGCAGTAGTGATTATCGTCCTCACAAGCCTGCTCGATTTCGATCATGGGCTGCTCTCGCTTCATTGATAAGGTCTGCCACTGTAAGCGAGTTGCAGCCCTTTCCTTCGCCGTTCAAACGGGTTGCAGAGGCCGCCGGCAGTACCCCGGAGGCAAACAGAAAATCTGACTCCCCGTAATTCTGCAACGCAAGTCGGGCAAATATTTACACAAGGAGAATATCCGCATGCAACCCAGAAAATGGACCAGGACAACCATCTGCCTGGCTGCAACCGCTGCAATCACCCTGACGCTCCTGTACTTCGTCACTGCCCCCCATTTGACGCCCGCCGCCCTGGCAAGCGAAACGACGGCCGCTTCCGCACGGTCCGTAACCGTTGTCGGCGAAGGCGTTGTCAACATCGAACCGGACGTTGCCACCGCCAGAATCGGCGTCGTTGTTCTTCGCACAACCGTGAGAGAGGCCAGCTCAGAAGCCAACGGGATCATGCAAGCGGTTAAGGCCGCCCTGCTTGCTCAGAACATCGAGGAGAAAGACATCCAGACCAGACACTTCGACATTTCCGCCGAACGCTACGGGCCGGAGGGCCTGCTGCCAGAGGAGCAGGTGCAGTACCGTGTCCGCAACACCGCCTACGTCACTATTCGCAACCTGGACAACATCGGCGACATTCTCGATGCTGCCATTGAAGCCGGCGCCAATGACATCGGCAGCGTCAGATTCAGTCTGGAAAATCCGGCTACCGTCGAGTCTGAGGCCCGTGCCATCGCCGTCGCCGATGCCCGCGCCAAAGCGGAGGAACTCGCCGCCCTGATAGGCGTAAGCGTTGGTGAAGCGACCGAAATCAGCGAAATCATCGGGCACGGCGGCGGATTCTTCAGCAATAGCTTTTCCGATATGGCCATGGCCGACTCCGCCGGTGCCTTCAGCACCGGCGAGCTCACGCTGGCGATGCAACTCCAGATTACCTACAAGCTCCAGTAAAAGACAAACAACCGGAGGGGGCCCGGTCGCCCCCTCGCCTCCTGTTTCGCCCGCTGCGCACTGTATGCAATGACGGATACGTTCGCCTAAACAAAACATGAACCCTACCTGCACAATTCGCGCCGCGGCTGATGACAACACTGTCCCGTGTCGTTGACAAAGCGCAAGGGAGAACTGTCCAAAATGAATCCTTTATCCGCCCTATTTCCAGGCTATGACGATGGCTACAACAACGACAACGGACCATCGCGGCAACCCAGCCGGCAAACGATCAAGAGCCTGATCACCGATTTCCAGACGAACCCGCTGCCACTGCCTGTCTGGATCTGGAACTGCCTCGTCATCTACATCATGATCAGCGTGGCATGGCTTCTGATACAGATTGGGGCCACTATTTTGATCGGGCTCACCTTCTTTCTCTTGAGAATCTTCGGATAACGGTGAGACCAAATGGAGTCATGCACATGTCTTCTCCCAACATCCTCTTCCTCATGACCGACCAGATGCAGGCCCGCGTGCTCGAGCCCGACAACCCCTGCCAGACCCCCAACCTGGACCGGCTGGCGGCCAGAGGCGTGCGCTTCCGCCGCGCCTACACGCCCAACGCCGTCTGCTCGCCCGCACGCGCCAGCCTGATGACCGGCCTCCTGCCCCACAACCACGGCGTCCTCTTTGTCGAGCATACCGTCGACGCCGACCAGGCAAGGTTGCGCACACCCTATCTCCACTGGGCCGATCAGCTGACCGCAGCCGGCTACGACACCGGCTACTTCGGCAAATGGCATGTGGAACGCTCCAACAACCTCGCCCGCTTCGGCTGGCAAGAGCAGGGCGCTCTCTCGGATCGCCCCGACTGGGACGCCGCCAGCTTCTCGCTGGAACGCTATCTGCACGGCCCGTCCGGCTACCGTCCCAACCGCTTCTACGGCGTCTGCGATCTGCCCGCCGGTCAGCGCGGAATGGGCAAGAAGACCGACGCCGCGCTCGCCTACCTGGACACGGTCCTGGCCGAAAGCGCGCCCTGGTGCTGTTTCGTCAGCTTCACCGAACCCCACGACCCCTTCTACTGCCACCAGGACGTCTTCGCACAGTACGATGTGGACTCGATCCCACTGCAGCCTAACGTCCACCACGACCTGCGCGGCCAGCCCAATCTCTACAAGCGGGCCGCGCAGGTGTGGCGCGATTGGACCGACCGCGAACACCGCGAGGCCGCAGCCTGCTACTACGCCTCCATCAGCGAGATCGACCGGCAATTCGGACGTCTGCTGGCGCGCGTGGATCGCGCGGGCCAGATCGACAATACGATTGTGGTGATGACATCGGATCACGGCGAACTTCTCGGCGCGCACGGGTCGTACTGCAAGAACATCGGCGCCTTTGAAGAGATATACAACATTCCTCTCGTCGTGGCCGGGCCTGGCGTAGCCGAATCGGCGGTGAGCGACGCCCGCGTCGGCCTGCAGGACGTCGGCCAGACACTTCTGGAACTGGCCGGCGCGCAGCCGCTGGAAGACATCGACGGCGGCTCCTTTGCGCCCGTGCTTACCAGCCCGCACGACACCGCCGACTGCCAACAGGGCTTCGCCGAATACTACGGCGGCCGCTACACGCTCACCCAGCGCATCCTGTGGGACGGAGACTGGAAATTCATCCACAACGGCTTCGACTACGACGAGCTCTACAACCTCGCCGCAGACCCCTTCGAGATGAACAATCTGGCACAGGATCCCGCCCATGCCCACAGAATCCGGGCCATGACCCGCCAGATGTGGCGTATCGTCGCTGAATCCGGGGACCACAGCCTCGCCAACACCCACTACCCGCCGCTGCGTATTGCCGCCGCAGGACCAGGCTAGGGGGCATCGATACCTGAAAATGACTGTTCAAAGTGTGACAAAACCAGGACCCGCACGTAGAGAATCGGGCTCATGGTCATCCGCAAGTTGCCGAATGCAAACGGCCGACTGTCGCCTTCCCGCAGACTGCGCGCAGGCCCCCCATAATCTCCAGGAGTCGATCATGAATGAGACGGTGACTTCACAGTATGCAAGTTCTGCAAAGAACCAACGCAGCCGAACAATCCCCGGCCGAAAAGCGAGTAAGGTGAAGCTTCTGGTTGGAATTCTTCTGCTGTTTGCACTGCTCGGCGGCGGCTGTCAACCCATTGAACCTGCTGCGGCCGCTACGCCGGCAATGAAGACCGAACAGGCGCAAACCTTCCTGGACCTCGCAAGCGAAACGCTGGACATGGATGCAGTCCTGTCCATGGACCCAAGCATCCGCAAAGCGCAACTGGATAACGGACTGACCTACTACATCCGTCACAATACCGAACCGGCCAACCGCGCCACCCTGATGCTGGTCGTCAACGTCGGTTCCGTCCAGGAGGATGACGACCAGCTCGGGTTGGCCCACTTTCTCGAACACATGATGTTCAACGGCACCGAGCGCTTCCCCAAACAGGCGCTGGTCGACTACTTCGAAAGCATCGGTATGTCATTCGGGGGAGATGTAAACGCCTATACATCCTACGAAGAGACGGTCTACTTCCTGGAGTTTCCCACCGACGACGAAGCGATCATCAACACCGCATTCCAGGTGACCGAGGACTGGGCCGGCCGCGCCACCATCTCCGATGAGGAAGTAGACAAAGAACGCGGCGTCATCCTCGAAGAGGAACGCCTGCGGAACCAAAACGTCTTTGGCCGCCTGAACAAGCAGCTTATCCCCTTCCTGCTGGGCGAATCCCGCTACGCTGAGCGGAGTCCGATCGGCGAACTGGAGATCATCCGCAACGCGCCGGCGGAAACGTTGCGCCGTTTCTACCGTGACTGGTACCGCCCCGATCTGATGGCGGTGATCGTAGTGGGCGATATCGATGCCGACGACATGGAAGCGAAGATCATCGAGCACTTCAGCAACTTGCCGGCGCCGCAGAGTCCCCGGCCCCGGCTTACATATTCTGTGCCGGATCATAGCGATACCCGCTATCTGGTCTTCACAGATCCCGAAATGCCGCTGACATTTGCCCAGATCAACTACAAGCTGCCCGCCAACGAACCGGGCACCCTCGCTGCCTACAGAGACACCATCATCGGCCGCCTGTTCTACACGATGCTGAACTACCGGCTCAACGATATCGCCAGAGAAGCCGATTCCCCCTTTCTGGGCGCTTTCGTAACCGAAGGCCAGCTGGTGCGGAATGTCTATTCCCAGGATGTCGCCGTGCATGCGCGCCCGGGCGAGGTTCTCTCCGGCCTGGGCGCGGCCCTGACGGAAATAGAGCGGGTGCGCCGCCACGGCTTCACCGCCGCCGAACTGGAGCGGGCCAGATCTGAACTGTTGAACGCCTACGAGCGTCCGTTCAATGACCGCGAAAACCTGGACAGCCACACCCTGGCCCGAGAGTACAGCCACAACTTCCTGCAGAACGAGCCCGTTCCCGGCATCGCCTTCGAGTATCGACTGGTAGAACGGCTGTTGCCGGAGATCACGCCCGCCGAAGTCAACCGGCTGGCGGATCAATATGTGGGTACGGGCAATCGCTCAGTGCTGATCATCGGCCCGGAGCGGGAGGCCGGCAGCTTGCCCAGCCAGGAGGAGCTGGCCGTCGTCATCGAGGCGGTACAGGCCAAACAGATCGATCCCTACCAGGACATCGAAGCCGTCACAACCCTCCTGACCGACACCCCGCAACCGGCCGATATCATCTCGCGGCGTACCGACGAAGCCTACAACATCACCGACCTGACCCTCGCCAACGGCGTGCGGGTACTTCTAAAGCCAACCGCGTTCAAGGAAGAGGAGGTGCTGTTCAGCGCTACCAGCCCCGGCGGCTCCTCGCTGGTCACCGATGAAGACTATCCAGAAGCGCACTTCATCAACAACATCATCTACCAGAGCGGCGTCGGCGACGTCAGCTACGCGGCACTGCAGCGGCTGCTGGCCGAGCGGTCGGTCAGAGTCACCCCGTTCATCTATGAGTTGGAGGAGGGATTCTACGGTCAGGCCGGCAAAGATCACGTCGAAACAGTTTTCCAGCTGGTCTATCTCTACGGCACCGCGCCCCGCGCAGACGAGGACGCCTTTGCCACCGTCAAGGATCAGACCATCGAAGCCCTGCGCAACCGTGAACTCATGCCTTACGTCGCGTTGATGGATGCCGTCACCGAAGCCCGTTACGGCAAGTCGATCCGCCACGCCGTCCCGACGCTGGAGATGATCGAATCGCTTGACCCGGAGCGCGCCTTCTCCATCTACCAGGAGCGATTCGCCGACTTCAGCGACTTCACATTCCTCTTTGTCGGCAACTTCGACGTCGAGCAGATGGTTGACTGGTCGCAGATCTACCTGGGCAATCTGCCGTCACTGCATCGCGTCGAAACCTGGCAGGACGTCTCCCCGGATCCGCCGGCGGGAATCGTCGAACTGCCGGTCTACCGCGGTCAGGAGGAGCAAAGCTTCACCCAGATCCTATTCACCGGTCCCGGCGAAGATACGCTGAAAAACCGTCTGCGCCTGCGCATGTTGGAGACAGTTCTGGACATCCTGATGCGGGAAGAGTTGCGAGAGAAGCGGAGCGGCGTATACACATCAAGCGTATGGGCCTCGATGAAACCCGAGCCCGACGGCCTCTACGAAATCTCCTTTTCCTTCGGCAGCGATCCGGAACGGGCGCAGGAGCTGGTGGATCTCCTTTTCGGACTGATCGCAGGGCTGCAGACGGACGGCCCCAGGAACGATCTGCTGGCAAAAGCCAAGGCGCAGATCATACATCGGCGCGAGGAACAGTTGGAGCAGAACCATTACTGGCAGCACGTTCTGGAGCGCTACACCACAGAAGAGGAGGTCGATCTGGCTGCCTATGTCGATCTGGAGACCATAAAGAGCCGGATAGAAGCCGTGACCGCCGCCGACATCCAGACGCTGGCCGCAGCATTCCTGCCACTGGAGCGATACATCCTCGTGTCGTTGTATCCAGAGGACTTCGAGCAATAGCAACTTGCAGCGCAAGTAAGCAGCGGGCGGAGCTGCTTGCCGGTTTTTGGTTGACCTATTTCATGGGGGCGGCTCAGATCTTTGAAGGGCGCAACGGCAAGAAATCTCTCGCGCCGCTTGGCCATGGGCATCTTCACCATCCTCTTTGGTCTGATTGTGGTTTTCAACCCGCTTTTTGCGCAGAGCGTTCTGTTCTTCATCATGCCGTTCTGGGCGCTCCTGGCCGGCTTTGGGGCGATCGCAACATCGTTACGGATGCGGTTCGAATAGGAAGGGAGAAACGATGTTGAAAAAGCTGCTGGTTGCCGCTTGTGTGCTGCTGATCGCCGCGTGTGTGGTCCTGATGTACA
Source organism: Caldilineaceae bacterium (assembly GCA_965207495.1). Taxonomy (GTDB): domain Bacteria; phylum Chloroflexota; class Anaerolineae; order Caldilineales; family Caldilineaceae; genus Bin5. The sequence goes on along the minus strand of CBDBMP010000004.1, from coordinate 17,860 downwards.
GCGTCGAATTGCTACCACCGTGGCCCTATCATCGGTCGATTTACGGCGACCATCCGCCAGGTTACATCGCCATATCACCAGGACAGAGCGTGGAAGGAGAGGTTTCCGAGAATTTGTTTGGCTCCGGCGACATAATCGGCGTAAGTTCTGAATTGAACGGCGAACTCCTGACTGCGACCTTTTACCTTCGCGATCTTCCCGAAGAAGCGCACTACAGTCAGAACCCCGGACATTGGAGACTTGAGACAAATCAGTGGGTAGTGCTTGTCAGCATTGAGGGCGATCCGCTAACTCCGATGAGTCATCCTGACTATAGGTTTCAAGCCACTTACTACGACTTGATCTGGCCGGCTGAGCCCATGGTGACAGGAGGTTTGTATAAATGCGGTCGCTACATTGCAGAACATAATGGCAAAGAATTCACTTCGTATGAATTCTTGTCGAGCGAGATCGAAGTGACATTTTCTCAAGAAGAAGGTACGATTACTCTTGCAGCGGAGATTCCTGACATCTCTGACAAGTCCACCATTGCGTTCCTATCGCACGGGATGTTTCCTGGCAGTCCCGATTATCTTCCGCGCGACGCGGACTGAATGGGAGAAAGGCCTCACCCTTTTTCAGGGAAACCTCGTAGCCAAAATTTGCCGGCGCTCTACAAACGCCTGACTTCGGGCATATGTCGCCTGTTTATCTTCACTGATAGCGTGAATCAGCTGATAGACGGCGCGACAGTTTCCCAAGACGATGCAACAATTGATCACGTCGCACAAGATCGATCGCGTTCCGAAAGAGCGTAAAAGGCAAAAGAGGAAATGGACAGATTCGACTTCGTGACTATGCTCGCAACCACCTTAGTTGTATGCCTGTTCGCCAGCTTCGTAGCGGGTTTCTTCTTCAGCGCACTGTGGCACGCTCATAGAGAGCCCTTTATCTACCCTTGCCCTCGTCCAAATGAAGGAGGACTATGCGATTACAAGAATGACGCGCCTCCTTCACACGACGAGCCAGCCATTTTGTTCTTTAGCTGAGAAATCGGGGACGCCAAATGCAAGTGATGAAACGCAATTTGTTGCCAGCAGTAATTCTGCTCGGCATTTCTTGCGGCTTTTTCCTAGGCCAAAGGACTTTCACTTACTACGCATTTTTCATCAGTGCGCCGATGATTTTTCCCTGTCCTTATACCCTTGACGGTCACACGATTGCCTGCTCCTATCATTGGTACGCGCCAACCCCGGATCTCGCGGTTCGTTGGCGCGGTTGGCCACAGGAGGAAGGCGTGCCTACATTCCCTCCGTCAAGCGGCAGTTGGCTGCGTGACTTTCTGTTCTTTGACCCAGATCGTCTGCCAGATTAGCAATAGGGAGGGTAGGGAGGGAAAGAATGATCTACGCGTTACCTTCGCCTGAAGTACCTTTTAGGACCCGAATGGGGCTTGCTGAATCGATGCCCTACGCCGCCCCATTTCGATTTGCCAGGAACTAGGAGGAGACTCGATGTCTGGATCGAAATTCAAGAGGTTCCCGCTGGTAGGGCTTTCCCTCCTCGTGGCGATTCTGCTGGTAGCCTGCAGGCACATCGATGAGGAAATCGCTCACTATGTGATGAATGCGCCTACAAGTAGCGTGCCGTACACCCCGATAGGGCCCACTTGCACGGAATTCGAAGAGATAGCACAGGAGACACTGGCCACTGCTCTTCCGTCGTCCGCTACCGCAAGATTCAACGCCGCCGATCGTAAAGATCTTGCCAGTACTGCTTTCGGCTACCTCTGCGAGTTGACACGAGATGTGGGGTGGCGGCAGAGCGCTACGCAGGAGGAAGCGAAGGCCGCAGAACACCTGATAGACCGTTTCACCGAGTTTGGCTACAGCCCGGAGACGCAGGAATTTCAAGTGCAAATTGGGCCTCTCCAGAGGAAATCCAGCAACATCATCGTTGATCTTCTCGGTCAGGGTCACGATGTGGTCATCATAAGCGCACACTACGACACTGTACGGGGCTCGGTGGGTGCCAACGACAACGCTTCCGGGGTGAGCGTGCTGCTGACGCTGGCAGAGAGGTTGGCGCAACCGCCCTGGTCGAACGAGATGGTGTCGGAGCTTCCGTTCACACTGAGATTTATCGCCTTCGGTTCAGAGGAAACGGGACTGGACGGCAGTGGGCATTACGTGCGCCAATTGACCCCCGAAGAGATGGACGCCATCAGACTCGTAATCAACCTGGATGCGGTGGGGTCCGGGTCACACCTGTTTCTTCGCGGGCTGGGCAACAGCTGGGTGATCGAGCACATCTCAAAAACCGCTGAAAGAGAGGGGGTATCCTACACGAGCACCACCGCAGACTACAACATCAGCGGCAACAGTGATGAGGCGGCTTTCGAATACCGAGGGGTTTCAACTCTTCGCTTCTTCGGCAACGACACGGAACGCGCCAACACCCGCGACGATACGATTGAATTCATCAACCCGGTGCTACTGGGAGACACGGCAGTTCTGATTCTAGACCTGCTTGCTTACTTGAAAATCTGTAAGTACAGGCCAACTCTCTGTGCCTCACTGTAGGCAAACGTTTAACTCAACGGGATTCATCCTCTGAAGAGATTGAGAGCATCGTCCATACAGGGCCTGACCAACCCGGCGTTTATCGCGTTACAGAGCGAGGACGGGAAAGAGCGCGCAGGTTGTTAGCAGAGTTAAGCCAATAGGCCCGTAGCGTCAAGCCATTCTTCCGGCCAGGGCTTACATCCACAATCGACCGCAACGATTCAACCTCTGAAAACACGAAGCCCCGTCCAACGAGGAAGCAGGACCGGGGCCTCGTACACGCAAGCAACGCCCAATGTACCACACCGCCGGCCGGTCCGGCGCCTGGCGCGGCCACGAATGTGCTTCTCCCCGCATCAGCGCAGCCCTTCGACGGCTGAACGCCCTATGCCGAGGTCGGCGCGAGTGAAGGCGGCGGCTAAAGAACACAGGCCGCCGTGACGCCCTCGCACTGCAAACGCACGGATGTCGCACTATCAGGCAGCTAAGATTAGACATTATGCCCTATCTGGGGCGCCACATTTGTTTTGTCTCATTGGGACAGCATGCCTGAATCGCTGAAAAATGCGCCCAGAGCGGCGCCGTGCATGTAGATGATAGAATTGACAAGAATTGCATTGCAATCTATATGAACATATACATAAATGATTATAGTTGCAATATCAATAGAAAACTTCTGCGATCTTAGGTGTTAATGGCTCAGTTCACCAACCGCCTGCCCCCTGCCCATCCCCGAATCCCAAAATCACCCTTCTGACAACGACCATCTCCCTAACCCCGTAATCACCCCTACCCGAAATAGCACAAACTATATTCAATTCCAAACAAAAATCCCACTTGATCACTTGCCCAATCTATGCTATTGATCCTAAATCAGACGATCACGCACAGCGAACCACCACCGCAGTCCCCCTGAAGGAAGACCGCCCATGCAAAACAAGATCGACCCGCCCAATCTGAAAGCCGCACACAATCCAAAAGTCAAAAAATCCGCCGAACACAGAAAAACGGCTCAGGTCTCGGTCGGCGTAACCGCCAGTGACAAACGCCGCATCATCGCCGCCGCCGAAGCCAGCGAACAACGTTTCTCCGACTTCGTGCGCAACGCGCTTCTGCACGCGGCCGCACGCGTCGAGGAACAGGAAAACAAACAATAAACGCCCAGGCAAGCCGCCCGGGCACTGTACGTCATACTGTCCGCAGCAAGAAAGCTAAAGCCCCGATCCGGCTGCCTCCGGAACGGGGCCAAATCAGCACATGAGACCCTATCGATCTCTCCTGAAACTGTAACATATATGCACACAAATACAAACCATATCCCGATTGCAACCGCTGCCGAGGTAGCGGCCAGGCTGCCCTCCCCCCATACCACATCCGGCGGCTGGTACCGCACATCAACCGCCATCTGCCACGGCGGTGACAACAAGACCGCCCTCTCCTTCCAGGACGGCCACCGCCCCGGCGAGTCCCCCCTGCGCGTCCACTGCCATAGCCGTAACTGCGATCCAATCGCCATCCGCCACGCCCTGCAGCAGGTAACCGGCCTCTGGCTCTGCCGCTGCGACGTCTGCTTCGCCGCCTTTCGTGCCGGCCAGCCGCCCCCGGGCGCAGATACAACGTCGCCGCAAGCTGCTCAGCAGGCCTCAGGCAATCTCAGGCGGCCTGAACGGGCCAAAAGGTATCTCAGTCCCAAAAACATCGAAAACGGCGCTCAAAGCCGCCCAGAGCCAGGCCAGAGCAAAGATACGAACGCCTACGCCGCCGAACTGTGGGCCGCCGCGCAAGCATCCACGATGGGGCCCGCCTCCCAACATCCCGCGTCAAAGTGGCTCGCAGAACGTAGCCTCTGGCCCCCCGCCGAACCACTGCCCGAATCGGTACGCTGGTTTGCCCGCCACCACCGCAAATTCCCCCGCGGCCGCCCCGACAGCACAGCAGTCGGTGCCCTGGTCATGGCCATGCGTCCGCTCGACAACCCCGCGGCGCCCCCGCGCAAAATACAATTCGTCGCCATCGACAAAACCGGCCGCAAAGCCCGCCACTGGCAGGACAACGCCGACAAACGCACATACGGCGCAGGCCCATTCTACGGCCTTCTCTGGCGCGGCCAACTCCATGGCACAGCCTACGCCCTGCACATCTGCGAAGGCCTCGCCGACGGCCTGCGCATCCTCCGCTACGCAACCGACCCCGCCCTCGTAGCCGTCTGCGCCGGCACAAGCTACGCCCGCATCCAACCCGGCTACTTCGACACAATCACCCTTTGGCCCGACGCCGACGAACCCGGCGCCAGGGCAGCGAACAAAATAGCGCAGCGCTGGGCCGACCAGGGCTACCGCGTAACCATCAAGAGGCTGGCCGCCGGCCACGATCCCGCGTCAGCACCACTACAGGACCCAATGCATGAATGAACGACAAAACGGATGGCCGCAGATCACAGCCGAAACCGAACACATCCAGCCCCATCCCGTGGCCGCGGCATACGACAAGCTTAAGGTAGCCCTGGCGGCCGGCAATGACGATCCGAAAGCCAGGTTCATCCTCCAGACAGCCCTGGAGGCCGGTCAAGATGCCGGCACCGTCGCGCCTACCGGTGCAGACATAGCCGAAGGTCTGCGCTCACAAAATGATGCTGATCAGCAGAAGGCCAAATCCAAAATCCGGCAGCTGCTCAACCCCGGCCCGGCCCTGGCAAACGTGCTGACCGACCACAGCCCGAACCCGCCCCCGGTCTCCTGGCTTGTCAAAGACTGGATGCCGGACGCCACCCTCTCCGTGCTGACCGGTGCCGGCGGCGCCGGCAAAAGCCGCATCGCCCTGCAGCTCGCAGTGGCCGTGGCAACCGGCGCCGAACGCTTCATTCAGACGGAGAGCGGCGCCGCCATTCTGAACGGCCTCAAGGCGCCCCAACTTCTCGCCGCAGGCCCGGTCGTTTTTGCCGCCTGGGAGACCAGGCTCCTCGCTTGGCAGAACCGCCTTGCCGCTGTCTGCGGTCAGGGCGCAGACCGGGCAGAACGAATCCGTCAACTAGCCGGTCAGCTGCACTACGTGAACATGCGCCCCTCAGGCGGCCTCTGGGGCGCAGCACAGGGAGCCCACACCAGCACAGCCGGATCCTGGCTCGAAGGCGGGAATGCCCTCCTCGACTACGCCGCCGCCGCACACGCCCGCCTCCTGATCATCGACCCCCTCGCCGCCGCCTTCGTCCAGAACGAGAACGACCGCGCCCTCGTCAGAGCCTTCCTCTCCGCCCTCGACCAATGGGCCGAAGACTACAACTGCGCCGTCCTCATCATCTCCCATCCCCCCAAAGGCGACAGCGCCCAGTCCGGCAGCACCGACTGGCGCAACGGCGTCCAAGCCGTCTGGACCCTCGAAACGGCGAAAGTAAAGGACGGTAATGAGAAGGGCAAGCTGGTCCCCGCCCCGGGCGGCGAACGTATCCTCCAGGTAGACAAACTCAACGAAGGCGCGCCCCCCGATTCCGTCTACCTGCAGTTCATCGAAGGCCGCTTCGCCGAAGTAGAAAAGCCTGCCAGCCAGAATACGACCGGCCCGGGCCGGAAGAGCGACAACAAGGATCCCCGGCGCAGAGAGGTGACAAGTGAAATTTAAAAACCGTTGGAGCAACCTGTTCGGGCAACTCCTGACAAAACACGATCTGCCGCAAAATACGCCTGAGCCGCAGCCGCGGGACATCGCCAACGCAATTGCCGAACCAGCGCCGTGGTTGAGTAAAGGCCTGCAGGAATTCACCACACGCGCCGAGGCGCTGCTCAAAAAACTGGATGTTGAAGCGCTCTCCACCCTGTTGGAAAAAGAAGTCGGCAGATCCGCTGTGAAGCTTGTGCAGATGCAATGGGGTTGTCATTATCTGCTGGCAGCTACAAAGATGTCGAAAAAACAGTGGCAGATTATCAAGGTGGATAACCCATATCAGAGCGATAAGAGCGCATTTCGAGATCTGCTGGTCGCAGGCTTTGAGGCAATTCACGTAATCTATCAGAACGTAGGCACTAAACCCTCTCTGAAACACCCGCTGGCCGCCCTGCTCGAAGCATGGCTGACTCGACCAACCGATCCGGAAAAAGTAAGAGTTTATACTGCCGGCGCGGCAAATCTGGCCCGCATACCCCACCCGGCCAAAACCGCAGCTCTGGCAACATGGGAACAGATGCCGGATGCGGTAGTGGTAGAAGTAGACGGAGAGCCGGTCGCGTCTCAACTCCATTACATGCCGCAGCGGGCCAGATTAAAAAAGGAAGAAGGAATCCTCCTGCCCCTGCCGGGGACGCAACAAGCGATCGACCTGCGCCTCGCAATGATCCAGGCAATCGAACAACACGCAAAGATCGACCGCCGCAACCCGCTTCCAGGCGATGCGCTTTATCTCCTCGTCCTCGGTTCAGCCATCCAGGAAGACATCGTGATGCACGTCGATAGATTGGGCGCAATGATGACCGGGCGCTTCAATCCGACCGGCATTAGCCCTGATCAACGAAAACGATGGCGGGAAAGGGCTTGGGACTCCATACATTGGGTTTCCATGTGGCTGCGTACACCGACGGGACACTGGCGGGCATTACTGGAGATCGAAACAGGCGGGCTGCCGGACGGGGGATTGCGGATATGGCCCTACCGTTGGACGGAAAGCAAAGGCTATCGCCTGACCGGCGTACTCACCAACCAGTCGAATCGACAAGACAAAAGCGGATCATTCGGCCGCCTGATCGCAGGGTGCGAGGACTTCATCGCCGCCGCCGGCTCCCCCGCAAAGGATCGGCGTTCAAGGCTGCTGATCCCGCAAAAGAAGGGCGGCCCAGGGCCGACGTCGGAATTCATACCCTACCCCCATCTTCTGGCACGCTCTGGCTTCCACTTCGACCTGTCGGACCGGCGTTCGCTGAACGCAACAGCACAGCTGTGGAAGCGGTTGGCGGCCGAACTGGAAACTCGAGAATACCTGTTGCCCCGCTTGTCAGCAGAGGCCGGGGCTGGTGACACAGTCGAAATCGTAGACATCATCACAGGCAAACCAGGTCCCGGCCACAACTTCGGCGGCGTTCGGATAAGGGCGTCGGCACGCTTTATCGAAGCCCAGACCCAGGTGAATAACCTTCGCGGCGACAGAGCGTTCGACGCCGTCCCATTGTCACGTCTCTTTCACTGACAATGAGGACTCATGTCTTTATCCGTCTCCAGGGGCTGCGCCCGCCAGGAAAAGCGCAGTCCCCTGGATAGCTTTACCTAGCTATCCTAGGGTCCGGTTGCTACCAGAGGTAGAAACGGATAGTTGTTGACGGAAAAAGGGGGGGTTGTTGACGGAAACGGATCGGGTTGTTGACGGAAACGGATCGATCTGCCCGTTTTCGGAAAAACCGGCCGCCCCGTCATCGCGAGGCAGAATGCAGCCCGGAGCCGCTATGACTGCACGTTAGGATCAGGGAGATTCCAGAGGTAGAAGGATGGAGTTGTTGACGAAAACAGATCGATCTTTCCTTTTTTGGTCAAGATGGCCGCCTCGTTATCGAGGAAAAAACAGAGCTCCACGGAAGCTTTTTCAGAAACTCTAGGATCAGGGTATTACCAGAGGTAGAAGGATGGAGTTGTTGACGAAAACGGATCGGTCCATTTTGCGCATCTTTTACCCTGTTGCGAAACGAACCGTACGTGTAGGGGCATCTCTTGTGGGTGCCCTTATCTGTTTGTGTATTCTCTTGGAAACCCGGTCGCTCCGGGACCGGGGAAAAACGTCGCTCCAGGAACACTTGACCAGGAATGCTAGGGTCTGGGCGCTGCCAGAGGTAGAAACGGATAGTTGTTGACGAAAACGAAACAGACTGCCCATCTTTGGGCACTTGATCGCACTGGTCATCAAGAGGATAACGCCACCCCGCAGACGCTGTACCGGACTCTCTAGGGTCCGGGCGCTGCTAGAGGTAGAAGGCAGGAGTTGTTGACGGAAACAGATCTACCTGCCCGTTTTCGGCAGAACCGGTCGCCTCGTCATCGAGGAGAAAGCAGTAGATCCCGAGAAACTGTACCTCACGCTCTAGGATCAGAGCGTTGCCAGAGGTAGAGGGCAAGAGGTGTTGACGGAAACGGATCGATCCGTTATTGTGTCCGACCCTGTTGCAGAACGAAACGCATGTGCAGGGGCATCTCTTTACGGTGCCCTTCGTAGACTGGCATCGAGCTGCAGCGGGAGATGCGGCCAGGCATGCAAGGCGATGGGCATTGGCGCTGCGCGCCGGTGCCGTTCTGCTGCCCGCCAGTTCTGGTGTCTCTATTCTGCTCGATAAGACGTGCTAGATCCGGCACAATGACCACCGCGCCCCACCCTTTCGCAGTGACCGGCTGCAAGCCCTGTCCAGCGCGAGCATGGTCCAAATAACCCCATTCCACCAGGCATAGAAATATTGACACAACCTTGATACAGAGGTTTTTCAAAATGACACGCCGATGTCATGCGACTGATGTATAATTTAATGATGCCTTATTCTATCCCGTCGTTGGCGCCATTACATTAAGCCGTGAACATCCGCCGGTGAAAGACCGCTAGCCCCCGACTGGTCCGAGATTTCGCGGCGCATCCGTAACGGTCTTGAACACAATTTGCACGGGAAAATCAGCCATGCAACGCGCCAACCTGTACGCCATCACCCGTTACAGTCATCTTCTTTGTCGCTGCCATTATTAACCTCAATGCCCGCCAGCGTGTACTCGCCGTCCCTCCCCCGGCGCGGCGAGGCACAGTCGATTCAAGACGATGATGAAAGATTCGGCAGTTCCAACAATGGCGTTGACGGCGACGGCTGTCCAATTCAAGCGCTGTATGGACTTAAGCCTGTCCTGTTGATCCAGTTGAAACGGCGATTACATTTCTCACCCGGGAAGGAGCGTGCTCGGTGGGTCGAATTCGACGAACCGTTCCGGTATGGCTGATTCTCCTTGCGTGGACTTGCGCGGCCTGCGCCGCTGCGACCCCCGATATGGCATTTTCTGACTCGGCGCCGGAGAGCGTTCCCGTGATCGAGTACGAAGATGCGGACACAGAGCAGCGCACGGCTGACAGCGAGGCGGAGACGCGCCAGACTATCGCCAACGCCAACATTTCGCTCGTTGTGGCCAATACCGAGACCGCGCTGGCCGGCATCGAGCAGATCACGTCCGATCTGGGCGGATATGTGGCCGATGTCGATCTCTCCCAAGACATGTACCTCTCCCACGACATGTACAACGAAGCGGAAATCCTGCGCGGCGCAATGACGTTGCGTGTGCCGTCTGACAGCTTGAACGAAGCACTGGATCAGATGCAGACGCTGGCTACCGATGTAAACCATCTGAACATAAACCGGCAGGATGTAACCGACCAGTACAGTGATTTGGATGCGCGTCTTCGCAATCTGCGCGCCACCGAGACCGAACTGCTGGCCCTGTTGACGGAGGTGAGAGAAAAGCCGAATGCCAAGGTAGAGGATATTCTGGCCGTCCACCGCATCTTGACGCAGATCCGGGAAGAGATTGAGACGCTGCAGGGACGCAAGGACCTGCTCGATAACCGGATCGATTTCTCGACCGTCAGGGTTGAACTGATTCCCGACAGTGTCTTCCGGCCTATCGTGGAAGAGCCGTGGAGCGCAAGCGGGCCGGTGCGGAACGCGTTGCGGGCGCTGGTGGCAACGCTGCAGGGGTTGCTGATCGCGCTGATCTGGATGCTCCTCTACCTGGTGCCGCTTCTTCTTGTCTTTCTGATACCGCTGGCGGCCCTGATCTGGCTGGTGCGGCTTTGGATAAGACGACGGCGCAAAGACGGAACGGAGCCGCACTAAGGGGAAATGTGTGGCAGCGAGAGATCATTTCAGTCGCTATGTGCCGTAAACGTGTATCCAGGACCTGATCGGGGCACCCCGGTTAAGAGGTGATTTACGCCCGCTGGCGCGGCATAGCGGAATGAGACAGTAGTGGAGTTTTGAGATACTCAACCCGCGGTGTTCATAACCTCCTTGCTCTGCTTAGGTCCATGCCCGGTGTAGAAGAAGATTGGACAGGAAAGAAACGCATTGAGATAGGAATCAGATAGAGCCATGACAAAAAGAAAGCCGGATCAGGCGCGCGACGGCCACACCTGGCAGAAAATACAGTTCACCGAGCGCATCAACGAAGAAAACAACATCGAATGGCTCGAAGTCTGTCTCCACTGCCATGCCGACCGCCGCATGCTCAAACGCCCCGACGGTCAACCCACCGTCCTTCGCACCCAGCCCCACCCCTTGCCCGCGCATTGCACGAAGGAATGACCAAGGGCCAGGGGCATGAGCATTTACGGAGCCCGTATGCGCTGCGCGGCAGTGGTCGGCGCCGACGTCAGCTCCGCCGCCCAGTCGGCGATGGCGAAATTCTAAGCGCAAGGCGGGTGATATCCTTGTACAGGGCAGACGTATGATGAAAAAGACGAGACACCCGGAGTACGCCCGAGGATATGAGGAAGGGAAGCAAGTGGGGTTTGAGGAAGGGCGCATAAAGGGAAGGGAGGAACTCCTTACTCAAGGAGATGACGCGTTCGTTCGGAAAAACGAACAGGAGAGGAAGGAGGCCTATGCCCGAGGATACGATGCCGGACGGTTGGAAAAAGAAACCATAGCGTTTGACAGAGGATATGAGATAGGTCGGGAGGCAGGGTTCCTGGAAGGATACAAGCGCTACCATGACAGCCGCAGCAGGAGTGACGGCTCCAAGCGGACCGCCCGCCGCCAGCAACGTCAACGACGCGACGCGGCTCAGCTTCCTTTCGATTGGGAGGATAACGAATAGACAGCCGGATTTAGACGAAAGCGGCAGTGGTTTGAGCTTGGCCCCAAAAACTGGACCACAAACGAAGGTTGTGCGTAATGGAGCGAACTGCCGAGTGTGTGGAGGGGCAGAACGATTCGGGCGGCCCAAGATTTGGGTTCACCATAAGACATAAGACCGGGGGTAGGCAGGAAATGACAGAAAGGATGCTGACCTGGAGAAGAACCCTGCTCGTCGCCTACGAGACCTTCGACGGCGAGGCAGACAATGTCTCGATCACCAACTTCATTGCCGACCAGATCAATTGGGATGAAGACTGGAACAAACTACACCTCCAGCTTTCCAAGTATAGAGCCCACCTTGCCGAAGCTGGGCACCTTGAAAAGGTCCGCCATCCTTCCACTAAGAGTCCCGGCTTACATAGGCTCACCCCCGCCGGACGGGAGGTTGCTTCCGGCTTGTTAAGCGACGAAGATGTGACTCCTGACTGAAATGACCTGGTTTCAGGAGACGACTTAGCGCGGGAAGTACTATCGGCCTGAACGGTTTGCCAAATAAGGTACTTGCAGGACTGTACCGCGATAGACAGCCGGATTCAGACGAAAGAGGGAGTGGTTTGAGTCTGGCCCAAAACTGGACCACAAGCGAAGGTGTATCCATGGAGCGAACTGCCGAGCCTGTGGAACGGCAGAATGATGGCCAAGAAATGGTGGCGGCACACGGCAGCGTATAAGTTCCGGGCAACGCATACGCTCCGAACATCCGGTTGGTGGCTCTATAAGGCTGAGGCGCTCGCAGCCCGCAGGAAACGTTTCGAAGAATACCACTCTACACAGACATAACCTGTTCTTCTTCCTCCCCCTGGCTAGTCCTCTGTGCGCGTTCGCGTCTACCCGGGTAAAGAATCGTCAGGTTTGAACGATGTTCCGACCCCGTGGAACAGAGGACAGCCAGGACTTCCCCTGAAGAGGAAGACAATGAGCGACAAACCAGAAGTCAGTATCTACCCCAACCCGCCGTTCAACTCGAACCGCAACTACGCTGCCCCCATCGACAGTGAGGACGCAGCCGCAGCGTTCAAAGACACATGGATGCTGCTAGCGCACTTGAATTATTTTGCGAGAATCTATTCGGCTAGCCCGCTGTTCACGTGCGCGTTTACCCGACTCGTTCAGCGTATGTCAGCACATCGTCGTATGAACAAAGGGACTCATACAATGCGTTTGCTACCGTCGTTGACTTTTTTGCTTGCAGTCCTGCTATTTTCCGCATGTGGCCCACGAAATGCGTCAGTCGAACCACCCCGGTCCACCAACACGCCGGTACCGACCTTTACCTCCACGCCGGCCGGCTCGACAGTTTCTGAAACCACGGGCGAATCAGACACGCAAATCCAGGTGCCGCCAACCGACACGCCAGTTCCGTCGACGCCCATCCCTCCTACAGCGACGCCGACACCCAGACCAATGATAAAGATTAACAATGACATGAACGTGCGGCAAGGCCCAGGCACCAACTTTCCGATTATTGGCACGGCTTCCCCTGGCCAACAGCATCCCATCACTGGCAAGAATCCCGCGGGCGACTGGTGGGAGATCAACTACAATGACCAAGCTGGGTGGGTTTATGGGCCGTTGGTGACTGCAACCAACGCGGAGCATGTGCGACTAGCCGCTCAACCCACTTCGACACCTCGCCCCCGCCCCACGCAAACGCCACGAGTGACTTCAACACCTATTTCCTCCCGTAGGTCCGCATCTGTTCAATCTCTATCAGATTGGAAAACGAAGTACGGAGCAATGTCTGTTCCTGTCTACAACATTGACAAGGAGAACATCAATCTGTTTCGAGGCAAGTACATAGTGATTACAGGTCGAATTATGAATCAGGGGGATTGGGTCGAGATCGTCACGGGTAAGAGAGTGGGTACTGCGATAACCATTGAGGTAGACGGCCCTGTAACTGAGGGAGGAGGGGAAAATTTCGGCCTTGCGCAAGCTGTCATCTATCAGAACTTAGAACTGGATGGCCGCAGAATCGCTTTAGTAGGACAGGTGGTCAGAATCCATGAAGAGGGCATATTTAAGGTCGACATGCCATTAGTTATCGTTTCTGAATTCACACTATTTCCTCAAGATGCGCAGTAGTTGACCAAGAATTGAAACAGTAGGGAGTCCTCTAATACACATCCGCCCTGAACTGAACGACCACTGAAAATAGGACCATTGACAAGAAGACAACGAGAGAGATTGGCTCAACTTTTCGACAGCCCGATCCGCAAGGGCGATGCAGGCGTGTCCCTTCCCCGAAATCAAGACGGAAAGATCAGTCTGTTGAATCGCTAAGGATGGAGATAGTTAAATGTCGTTACTGTGGAAAAGATCTAACAAAAAGCCAGTAGTCGATTCGCCAGATCTTCCTGAAGCCCAATCCCTCCATGAAGAGAGCGCACTGACGAAGACGTTGCATTCGGTCATTTCAGATGCCTGCAAGTGCGCGGACACTGGGCTGTGGAACGCCTACGCACGTAGTGTCGGCAGTCAGCCCAGTGGCTCCGACGCAGGTCGCCTGGTCTTCCCAAAGTACCGCGGCAAGGGGTTGCGCGTCAGTGAACAGGAGGCAAGATTCGCTTTCGTCGAGGCATTGGCAAAGGGTCCGCTTAGATATTCGGTTGAGACGCCTACCAGCAAACGTTACAGCTTTTCCGGCAAGACTCCGCTCTCTGCCCAGACTGACCTGCAGCTTCACGACGAGAGTGAGATTGGCATCTGTAATGTAGAGTTCAAGGCGAAGGGCGCCAGTTCATCGGCGCGGGATAACTTTTCAATCTACAAGGACGTACAGAAGTTAATGCGAGAGCCTGTGTGGGGACTCTGGTTTCATCTTTTGGAGGGTATCGACAACTCGACCATCAGCAAATTTTTGGATGTGATGATAGAGCAGATTGTCAAAGTGAACAGAGATTTCGCAAGCGACGTTGAGACGCCGGGTCTGACGATCCATATCTGTACGCTGCGGCATGGATTTTCCCTACATAAGGATCTGTCTTTTCCACTTGATGGAGTCATCAATATAGCCGAATTGGTCAGACAATTGAGCGTTGATCTGCAAGTGTCTCGGTATGAACTAATAGAAGCGCGTAGCCTCAACGGGTGGGCCCTGCACAGACAGTGAGATGCCGACACCAGCTTTGGTCGTCCGATGCAAAGAATTCGCCCACCTGAAACACATCGGCGCGGCCAACCAAGTGCCGGCGCCTCGGACAGTGAACCGAACCACACTTCCGCGTACAGCCCAAATGATTGACGAAAGGAGACCCTGATGAAATACATCCTTCTTGGCATTTTGTGTGTCGCAACGCTCCTTCTGGTCCCGGCCACGAGTCGCGCCGCGTCGCCGGCCCAGGTGGCACTGCCCGAGCCCACAACCGGCATCACCGTGTTGGGCTATGGAACTGCCGCCGCCGCTCCGGACAGCGCACGTGTCACCCTGCATATCGGCGAGGAGCCCACCTACGGTCCCGGCGGGCCTGAAATGTCCATTGTCGATCCGGCCGACCTGGAACATGTGCGGATTTGCTCGTCGAAAAGGGCGTTGACGAGGATCTGATTGAGATCAACTTCCTCAGTCGTAGCTATTCCTATGGGCCGTCAAATTACGGCGGAGTACTGACCTTTTCCTACCCTGAACTGGACAACCTGCGAACGCTGCTGCAGGCGCTCCTAGATGAAATGAAAGCGCGACGCGGTCCAGCCATACAGGGGGCAGGCATCGTTTTTCTGGTCGAGGACTGCGCAACGCTAGAAAAGGAGGCGATGAAAGCCGCCCTCGACGACGCGCGCCAGCGCGCGCTACAGATGGCGGACCTGTTGGAAATGTCGCTTGGTCGTGTCATTGCAGTCTCCGAAGATCTCTCACCCCCCAGCGCAGTCCGGCCGGCAGGTGGCTGCATTGCCTTCAACGGGCAGAGAACCTCCGGCGGCTACACTGCCTACACAACTCTGGGCAGCGCAGGATCTTTGGTCAACTCCCCGTCGAAAGTTGAAATAGCGATCATGCTGAAAACAACCTTCGCTCTCGAGCCGTGAGCAATGAACGATGGACGAATCTATGTTCATCCCCATCAACTCGTAACACGTCTATGGCCTGAATTCGAATTTGACCCGGAGTACGAAAACTCTTGGCATCAATCTGAACTTACATCTGTCCCTGAAAGGAACGAATATGCTATGGGATATTGATAAACAGAGGGAAGTTTCTCGCATCCCACATGCGGATTTCTATAACGCGCGAATTTCTCGTCTGTCTCCGCAACAACTCCAGGCAATTCAAGAGGAAATCCATCGGCGTATAGAAGGGGATGAAGTTGCGGTCGCAGGCTGGATTCCTGGATCAGATTGGACTGGAACGCCGTTTCAATTCATCTATGAAGATGCTTGCGATCGTGACTTTGATGCATCCAGATTGTTATTCGGTATTCTGGTATGGGTGACACTTATGGAGCATGAAGATTTCTGGGGATTCATGAGAGATGTTGTTGTACATGACGCTCCTGTAGCCAGCATGACCTACTTTAGAGTGACTCCCCAATAAAGAAGAAAGAATGAGATTAACGCCGTCCGGCGCACCTGTACACCAAGCAGCCTCATTCCTTCATTCTTTGATCACGCCACGACCAGGAGCGCACGATGCCCCAAGAATCGACAGCTGACTCGACGTCCAAATCAGGGCCAGGCAACCGCCGCGAGCAAATCGGATGGTACTTCTATGACTGGGCCAACTCGGCCTTTGGGACAACGGTCGCGACCGTCTTTCTCGGCCCGTACATCGCCAACCTCGCCCGGGCCGCGGCCGGCCCCGATGAACTGGCGCGTTTCTTCGGCATTCCTGTGGCGCCCGACTCCTTTCTGCCCTACTGCATCTCCTTCTCCGTTATCCTGCAGGTGCTGTTCCTGCCGGTTCTTGGCGCCATTGCAGACTATTCCAATCTGCGCAAGAGATTGATGCAGATCTTTGCGGTCGCCGGCTCAGTCGCCACAATGTTCATGTTCTTTGTTACGGCTGAGACCTGGTGGCTGGGCGGGCTGCTGTTTATCGTCGCCAATCTCTCCTTCGGCGCAGCGATCGTCTTCTACAATGCCTTCTTGCCGGACATCGCCGAACCGGAGGACCGCGACCGCGTCTCGTCGGTGGGCTGGGCGCTGGGCTATCTGGGGGGCGGCCTCCTGCTGGCACTCAATCTGGTCTTCTACCTGATGCGGGATACCATTGGCATCGACACCGGTCTGGCGGTGCGTATCAACCTGTTTTCGGGCGGACTGTGGTGGTTCGCCTGGTCTTTCATCACTTGGAAAATGTTGAGTTCGCGAGGCGTAACTCGGGCACTGCCCGCTGGCGAAACCTATCTGTCAACCGGCCTCAAACAGCTGTGGGCAACCTACAAAGAGGCCGCGAACTACCCCCATACCATCCGTTTTCTGATCGCTTACCTTCTGTATAACGATGGCATCCAAACGGTGTTTGCGGTTGCAGCGGTCTTTGCCGCTGCCCCGCTTGCTCAGGGAGGACTGGCGATCGAGCAAAGCATGCTCATCATGGTCATTCTGATGATGCAGTTCGTTGCCTTCGGGGGCGCACTTCTCTTCGGCAAAATAGCGAGCCGTATCGGGGCGAAGAAGGCTCTGATCATAGGCCTGATCGTCTGGACAGTGGTTGTGATCTACGCCTATCTGGGTCTTCAAGGGGAGAGCCGCACCCTGGAGTTCTGGATTTTGGGAGGATGCATTGCCTTGGTGATGGGGGGCACGCAGGCGGTCAGCCGCGGCCTCTTTGCCAACATGATCCCGCCGGGCAAGGAGGCTGAATTCTTCTCCATCTACGAAGTCAGCGAGCGGGGAACCTCCTGGCTGGGTCCGCTGGCTTTCGGCCTGGTCAACCAGATAACCGGTAGCCTGCGGCCGGCCATCGTTTCCATCATTCTCTTCTTTGTCGTTGGGCTTGTTCTGCTGCGTAGAGTAGACGTGCGTAGGGCCATTGCTGAATCGGGCAACAGGCCGCCGGCAGTTATATGAGTACTACGACCGCCGCATTGACAAGAGAATATTTGCTGCACCAACGCTATAGCTCCTATTTTTTCCCGTTCCGCGGTCTAGCGATTGGGGCCAACCATAGTATACGAAAACTCACCTCCACTTTGGACTGCACCCAAGGACATGGCCGATTTGATAGTCAGTTGCATATATGTTAATATGAATATAGATGATATAATATTATTATTATCATATGTCCAAAAAAATGAGAACCTAAGAAAAAAATCGATTAGCGCCGACACGGGCTGGCATTTCCGAGATCCACCAAGCCTAACCGCAAATCAGAGCATGTATACCTCCTGACAGGATGAATGCACACTGAGCCCAGCATGAGTCTGTCTGCAATCCATATGGCTACCGCCAGATCGAAGTCTATACGGAAACAGAGGGCAGCGCACTCTATACGAATGCACCGAACTTGACGGAGGTGAGAGG
>CBDBMP010000003.1:0-13985 GCA_965207495.1 Caldilineaceae bacterium | reverse complement strand
GGCAAAGACAAGAGTTTCGACTGGTGCGAAGCGAACAATCAGACACAGGCAGGCACAGCCAGCCAGGACAAAAGCACAGAGAAAAAGCGGGGGCCAATGGTATGACCGACTTAACACAGAACTGGCCGCAGCACTGCTATCATCGCGTGGACGCGTTAGATATGCCGCCTGATACTCCGATCCCCGGACAGGAGACCATGGCCGGTATGATCTTTGACGCGTATCGAGGCCGCAGAACGGAGGATCAGGCCATGCCGGTGGAATTGCTGGCAGCAGCCGATCAGTATCGAAAGCAGATATGGCCGCTGAGTGACAGATACTACGAGACGATGCCGGCTTGGAAACCAGCTGGGGCGTACAAACCGGACGATATGGAGACTGCGGTCAGCATGATCTTTGACGCGCGTTCCGGTAGTGGGAGGTACAAGCCGGATGATGGCCAGGACCCCAAAGAGGACGCTGAAATCGGGGCACACGATCTGACTGCGGCTGCCGTATACCCAGGTTCATACACTACGGCGGAGATCATGAAAATCGTAAAAAATGTGATCCCGCCGGGCTTGCCGTTTGGTATCAACATCTACACGGCAGAGGGCGTGTTAGATGTGCAGCTGTTTTCCGGCCTGTATGTATTGCATACGGTGTTGGACTCGAGCCCGCCGGATATATGGGACTGGGGGCGGCCGCGCGTGATCGCCAACATGGTTGCAGGCTTTCAAGCGGTGGAATATCTGTGGCAGGCAGTCGAGGATACCGCCGACATGGACTACCCCCTGAATGGCTTTATCGACTACGCGTTGCGAGAACTGCTAAGACATAATCAGTCTGTGCAGGCGGCAAAGGTGCTGACCGCAGGAAAAGGAAACTTGGCGCGCATATCCAACGCCGGAAGAACGGCGGCGGCGGCGGAGTGGGAACAACTGCCGGATGCGGTCGTGGTAGAAGTGGACGGCGAGGCAGTATCAACGCCCCTGCACTACGCCCCCCGCCGAGCACGGCCCCGGCGCAGAGAGGCTGGAACACTGATGCCACTGCCAGGCACAGCACAAGCGGGAGACGTGAGGCTTGCGCTATTGCAAGACTTGGAACAATACGCGGGCATAGACCGGCGCAACCCCTTACCGGGCGATACCCTATACCTGCTAACACTCGGAGCGGCACTGTGCGGACCGCTTACGATTTACGCTGACCAACTAGGCGCAATGATGGCTGGCCAGTTTGATCCGGCGGGGGCGCAACCGTCTCAGCGCGAACGGTGGCGGCATCGCGCCTGGGCAGCACTGCGTTGGGCCAGTTCATGGCGTCAACTTCCGGATGGACATTGGCGACAACTGTTGGCCATTACGACTGCCGACTTGCCGCCGGGCCATGCGCGCGTTTATCCATTCTGCTGGGATCAGCACGGCAAGGGCTATCGACTTACCGGCGTTCTGGCCAATCAGGCGATCCGTCAGGACAAACGCGGATCGCTAGGGCGGCTGGCCGCGGGTATCGAGGATTTTATATCAGCGGCGGCGGCACCGGCGGGGGAGCGGCGATCGCGTCTGCTGATCCCTGAGAAGAAAGGCGGCCCCGGACCGCGATCCGAATTCATCCCCTATCCCCTGCTTCTCGCACGATCTGGATTCTACTTCGACTTGACAGACAAGAGAGACTTGGACGCTACAAAACAGTTATGGCGGCGCCTGTGCGCATTGCTGAAAAGCAAAGGCTATGTTTTGCCCCGTTTGTCAGCCGAGGCCGAGGCTGGCGATACTTTCGAGATCGTGGAAATTGTGAAAGGTAGGCCAGGGCCAGGCAGCCACTTTGGCGGCGTCCGGATCAGGGCTTCGGCGCGTTTTATAGAAGCGCAGTCGATAGTCAATCGGCGGAAAATAGATCGCGGACTGACTGCCATCCCTTTGCCGCGCTTATTCGCTCATTGATCACCCCCTACGGTGCGCCCGTAAGGGACACGCGCACCGTAGGGTAGTCTCCCTAGATACCCTAGCGGCCCCCTGCTTTCTCTGGTAGAGGCCAATAGATAGTGACGGAAACGAATCGGGTTAGTGACGGAAACGAATCGGGTTAGTGACGGAAACGAATCGGGTTAGTGACGGAAACGAATCGGGCAGAAAGGGGGGGTATCGTGGCTGACCGGCTACGGCATATCACGGCCCGCGCGTGGACGTGGACGCTGAGATCATCAACACAGGCTATCGACACCGGCGCCCGCGTGTCGGTGCAGCCGTGCGTTGGGCGGGCGGCAAGGCGACTGAACAGATCGTTGGCTAGATCGTGGAACAAACATGCGCATAGACAAGTGAGCCATGTTGCGTTGCACTGAAGTATCAGGCTATTCAATGTGTTACACAACGGGGGAATAACAATGGCCGACTTTACACAAGACGACTTTGATTCTTTGGTTGAGCAGTCAGACAAGGACATAGTGGATAATCTGTTGGCCGATTCAGGGTTCAACAAGGTGTCCGACTATGAACAGCTGCATCTAGACCTGTGGCTAGACGGCGACGATCTCAAGTTGATCAAGCTGCTATGCATGGACAGAGGTTGGCACAGGGATAAGCTGCTCGAGATTGCATTGCGCACGGGCCTAGAGGCCATGAAAGGCTACATCTTCGCAGTTGATAAGCATGAAGACGAAGATGATGGGCTCGACTACGACGTCTAGGCGCGTGGGACCCTGACGGGAAATTTTCGTGTGTGTGTAGGTACCGGCGGGGGTAGTCACGAGCCAACACACTTTTTTGAAAAACGGGAGCTGGGGGCCTGGCAAAAGCGTTCGTCCGAGTTCGTCCTTTTTACGACCTTTTGCGCCGCTGGTTACTCTGGTGAGGCACGGAAAAGGGGTTCGCCCCCGGCAGACGGAAAACGGTCGTGCGGACGGCGCGCGTTGCCGGGCGTTCGCACACAAGGGAGACAGACACAATGGCAGCTGAGACGGCGGGGGGGGGGATCGGGGCGGTTGCGCCCGCACGACTGGCAGCCGGTGCGGTCAACGGAGCGGGTAGAGGGCCTGCAGCGGATTGAACGTTGCGCCGGTTGCGGCGCGGGACGGACGACGCTAACGGCGGCTGACACCGGGGAACACCGGATAACCTGGGTTGACCCGGACCCGTTGCCGGGCAGTTGCACCGGCCCCGGCGAAGGGGACCGGTTGATCTGCGGATCGTGCGGCAAGGCGATTCCGCTGGGATCGCACCCGCCGCCGCCGGATACGGCAGACCAGTTCTGCGCTACGAGCGTTGTGATCAGGGATTACGATCAGAACGCGAATCCGCCTGGCCACTGGTTCAACGACTGAGGGCCAACGGGCTTGCCTGTTTCTTGCCCCCTGGCGCAACAGGAATTCGGGGTTATGACCTACGCGAAGCAAGGGAGGGAGACAATGCCGCGCACGACACAGGGCCAGAGTCCCAACTGGACAAACCGGACAATGTGGACGGGCGACAATCTGGATATCATGCGCGGCATGAATTCGGAATCTGTAGATTTGATCTACCTGGACCCGCCGTTCAATTCCAACCGCAACTACGCGGCGCCTATCGGCAGTGAAGCGGCGGGCGCGGCGTTCAAGGATACATGGACGCTTGACGACGTAGACCTTGCCTGGCATGGGGAGATAGCCGAACAGCACCCCGCGCTCTATGCGATAATCGGCGCGGCCAGGGAAGCGCACGGCGCCGGTATGCAAAGCTATCTGATCATGATGGGCGTCAGACTACTGGAAATGAAGCGGCTGTTGAAGGAAACGGGAAGCATATACCTGCACTGCGATGATACTGTAAGCCATTATCTGAAACTGATGATGGACGGCAT
Source organism: Caldilineaceae bacterium (assembly GCA_965207495.1). Lineage (GTDB taxonomy): Bacteria > Chloroflexota > Anaerolineae > Caldilineales > Caldilineaceae > Bin5. The sequence goes on along the minus strand of CBDBMP010000003.1, from coordinate 10,166 downwards.
ATTCGGAAAGGCCGCCTTCCGCAATGCCGTAATCTGGAAGCGAATCGGCAATCATAACGATGCAGGACGTTTTGGGCGCACTGCCGATCACTTGCTGTTTTACGGCGCGGAAATTCATAAAGAGGGGGTAAGGATTCCATTGTCCGAGGACAACGTGCTCTCGAAATACCGTCATGAGGACAAACGGGGACGGTATAGACGGGACAATCTTTCCGGCCCCGGCGTGAGCACTGGTGAAGCCGGTGATACATGGCGCGACTGGAATCCGACTGATATTGGCCGTTGTTGGAGTGTTCCGCGCACGGGAAGTTATGCCGCATGGATAGAGGCCAATCACATTCCCGGTTTCCGGTCCGTTGAAAGCCCTATTGCCCGACTTGACCTTTTGGAAAAGGCTGATCTGATCGTATTCACCGCCAATGGGACGCCGGAACTCAAGCGCTATCTCGACGCAAACCCCGGCCAAGTGCCCCCTGACGTTTGGATTGACATACCGCCAGTAAATTCTCAGGCGCGTGAGCGAATAGGCTATCCCACACAGAAACCGCTGGCGTTGCTGGATCGCATCATCCGTGCCAGCAGCAACGAAGATGACATAGTGCTAGACCCTTTCTGTGGATGCGCTACGGCTTGTGTAGCGGCTGACCGGCTTAACCGGCAGTGGGTAGGAATCGACCTGTCTCCGCTTGCGGCCAAGCTGGTGCGGCAGCGCATCCAGGCGGAGGGGCCGTTGCTCTACGACTTGACGCACCGGACGGACATTCCCCGGCGTACCGACGTGGACAAGCTGCCCAACTATCGAACGCAGAAGCATACACTGTTCGGGCGGCAGGAGGGCGTCTGCAACGGCTGCCGGATTGCGTTTCCGTTTCGCAATTTCACCGTGGACCATATAGTGCCACGGTCAAAGGGAGGCACGGATTACCCTGACAACTTGCAGTTGTTGTGCGGCGCGTGTAACAGTTTGAAGGGGGACCGCACGCAGGCGGAGTTGATAGCGGCACTGCGGCGCAATGGGATCATCGACTGACGTGGTTTGAATCGGGGGGCTGACCGGCCAGCCGGCTGCGCGCGCTGACGCGTGAACCCTGGGTTACATCAAAACCGGTGGAATGGGATTCCCAGTGGAACGGCGGGCGGCCGGATCGGGGCGCCGGTCAGGTTGTGGAGGCGGCGCAATGCGTAAGCGGGTACGGCATATCGCGTGGACGTGGATATAGGAACAGGGGGAGGGTAGCAATGGCAACGGACGCTGACCGGTTGACCCGGGTTGAAACACTGACGGAACAGACGGGCGAACTTCGCGGCGCGTATCAGCACTTGGCATCGAAAGAGGATATTGCGCTTGTGCGGGGGGAGTCGCGAACCAACACACTTTTTTGAAAAACGGGTCGTGAAGGCACGGAAAAGGGGTTCGTCCCCCGGCGCCTGAGGCCCTCTTGCCTGCCGAACCTATCCCCGTGCTTGAAGGACTAACATAACAAGTGTACAAACGTCGGGGGCAGGTCACTCTGGGAAAACGAGCTTTGTAGTTATTTTGACATATGGCACCTCGCCGCGTTTGTTTCTTTTTTCCAGCAGGAGAGCATAAACGGCAAATCTAAAAGCGGAATTAAGCCAGAAATCCGTAGCGTTCTTTAATCTCTGGCGGTCAGTTTCAGGCACGGATTTGTGGTGAAGCAATTGCCGAAGGCGCCTCTCCACGTGCTCAAACTCATTAATGAACTCCTCTAGGACATCAATTGCATCGTTCTTTTTTGCATGCACCAAATTGGGCGCCTTGTTGAGCAGGTTGAAAAGGTTATTGCACTCCGTGTGCCATTTTCTAAATGGCGCAGAGCCTTCTTTGAAGTATTGATAGCAGTCATCATGCAAGCGTCCTATTGCAGCGCTAGCATTATATGTCTGATCGATCGATGTTGAACTCTTGTATCGGTCAAAAATGTCATGGCGATAATCCATAATGCTTTTCTTTTTGGCCATTAGTCGTTCCTCCATCTGTGTAATGCCCAGCCCGCGCCCTTATGTATTGCCAACATGCACTCTCCTACGACAGCAGGGCCTTTGCGCGTCTGGGGGCGTGCTTCAGTCCTGATGAGCGGGCGGCGTGGATTGTGCGATATGGCCCTGCAGGGCGGTCAGCAGAAAGCCGATTTGCTCACTCAGCTGGTCGATGTTTTTCTGCGTTGCCTGTGTGGATGCGATTAAAGCCTGTTCGAAACGGTCAAGTCGGTTATCGGCGTGGATTTGCCGTTCGGTCAGCTGTTCCAACAGCCGTTCGACGCGATCCAGGCGGTTTTCGACCTGTTCAACGCGATTGGGTTTTTTCGCCTGTCTGGTCATGGGAATTGTCTCCTGTTGTGGCCGGTGCGATTACCTTCATAGCATAGCGTTGGCGGTGGGTTTTCGTCAAGTGTACGAAGGTACAATTGACGCCAAAACACATGTGCTGTAAACTGTTGGTTAGCAGTTGACATAAGACGCAAAAAGGGGCGCGATATGGAGCGCAAGACGGTAAGGGCTATCGGGTATGTGCGGGTATCGACGGAGGAACAGGCCGCAAGCGGCCTGTCGCTGGATAGCCAGCGGCGCAAGGTGGAAGCAATGGCTACACTGTCCGATCTTGACCTGGCGGACGTGCTGGAAGATGCCGGCGCGTCGGCCAGCAGCCTGAAGCGCCCCGGCATGAATGAACTGATGGCGCGGGTGAAGGGCGGCCAGGTGGACGTGATCATCATCGCCAAACTTGACCGGCTGACGCGTTCAATCAAGGACCTGTCCGCTCTGCTGGAATGCCTGGGCAAGGCGCGCCGCGCGGACGGCGACAAAGGCGTAGACCTGATAAGCACGTCCGAGAGTCTCGACACCAGTACCGCAACCGGCCGCCTGGTGGTCAATATCATGGCCAGTGTATCGCAGTGGGAGCGGGAGGTAATCGCAGAACGCACCAGTGCCGCTTTGCAGGAACTGCTGGCGCAAGGACGCGCCCCCGGAAATCCGGCTTTCGGCTATCAGGCGGATGACGCCGGCAACCTGATTGAGAAGCCGGACGAACAGCGGGTGTTGCGCCGCATTGAAAGCCTGCGCGCCGAAGGCCAGTCGTGGCAGGCGGTCGCGAACGCGCTGACTTCTGACGGCCTGCGCACGCGCAAGGGCGGCGCATTCTCTCGCCAGGGCGTGCATCAGATCGCAAAGAAAGCGGGCTTGCGATGAGCGACGCGGTCGCGCGGCAGCTGGAACGGATAGCGGACGGTATCGAGCGGCTGATCCTGACCATCGAGGGCGCGCGGGCGGCGGCGCCGGCGTCAGCTGTTGCCGGGCCCGGCGGCCATCCTACCTTTTGCGGCCTGGCCTGTGCCTGGACAGTGGACGCGGCCGGTTTTCCGGGCTACGTGGTCACCGCGGACGGCGAGATCGCAGACAAGCACGAACGTCAGGGCGATGTCTGGTACTCCGTCAAGGACGAACAGGCTGCAGGCGGCTACCGGCGCGTGCTGACGATAAAGGCGGGCGAGACGCTGCCGGACGCGGCCCGTTTCCGGCTGCCGGACGCGACGCGGCCCGATCCGGCGGCCCTGCAGACGTACCAGAACGGCGCACAGACGGCCCCTGACGAACCGCCGCCGACTGAACAGGCGCCCGAACCCCCCGATCCGGCCAACCCGTTTGAGATGATCGACGCGGTGCAGTTGCGGCGGCTGCATGAACTGGGCCGCGCCGTCTACGGCGATGCCTGGGTCGCAACCGGCCCCCAGCTGGTTCTGGCCGCCAGTGACGGCCGCACGGACCGATCCGCCGATCTCAGCGACGCGGAGGGCCGGCGCATGATCGCTGACCTGACCGCGCAACAACCGCAACGGGCGCGCAAGGGGGCTGCCTATGCCGGCTGACCGACTGCATGACCTGGCCGCACTGTTCCCCGCCATGCGCGGCGACGAATACGCCGCGTTGAAGGCGTCCATTGCCGCGCACGGCTACGATCCGGCCTGGCCCGTTCTGCGCTGGCGCGGGCAGGTGATAGACGGCAGGCACAGGCTGAGGGCCTGCACTGAGTTGGACGTTAGGCCGGTCTATCACGATCTGCCGGACGGCGCCGATCCGGTCGAAGCCGTGATCCGGGCCAACCTGACGCGGCGTCAGCTGACGGCCGGGCAGCGGGCGATGTTGGCGGCTGACCTGGCACTGCGCAGACCGGGCCGGCTAAATGCGCAGAAATGCGCAATTACGCAGACGGACGCGGCGGCCCGCTTTGGCGTCTCACGGCGATCCGTGCAACAGGCGCGCCGCGTCCAGGACCGGGCGCATCCGGAGATTGCGGCCGCGGTGCGGGCCGGGGAGGTGTCGGTTTCCGACGCTGACAGTCTCATGCGCGACGATCCGGCGGTGCAGCGGGCGGCGTTGACCGACTGGCGGCAACGCCAGGCGGACGGCGATCTGGTCCATACGCTGAGAGAAGCGGGCTACAGGCAACGGCGGCGGGCGGCAACCGCTGACCAGTTGGCGCGTATCGCTGAGACGGCCGCGCCGTTGCCAACCGGACGGCGGCGCTATCCGGTCATTCTGGCCGATCCCCCTTGGCAGTATGAGGCCGGCGCCTTGCCCCTGACCGCAAGCGGCGGGGTGCGCTACCAGTACCCGACAATGGCGGACGCTGAAATCGAAGGGCTGCCGGTGTCTGACCTGGCCGCCGCTGATGCCGTGCTGTGGCTATGGGCGACGGCGCCCAAACTGCCGGCTGCGGTCGCGGTCATGCGCGCCTGGGGCTTCGACTACCGCTCCTCGGCGGTCTGGCTGAAACAGGCGGCCCGATCCGGCGGCCTGCACAAAGGGACCGGCTACTGGTTTCGCGGCCAGCACGAGCTTCTGCTGGTGGGCAAGCGGGGCGACTTTCCGGCCCCGTACTTTGGGACGGCCCCGCTGTCGGTTATCGAAGCGCCCAGGGGCGCGCATAGCGAGAAACCGGCGGCCGTCTATGAGACCATCGAGCGGCTATGGCCCGGCCTGCCGCGCATCGAACTGTTCGCACGGGCTGCCCGCGCCGGCTGGGAGACGTGGGGCAACGAAGTTGGGGCGTTATCCAAGTAAAGGGGGGCGTTATGTTGCGTTGGCTATTCCGGTTTCTGAGACTGTACGGCGATGGCCGTGCAATCGCGCGCCGGCCCGGCGCCTATGCCAAACGGCGGGGCCGGCGCGCGGCCCATCGCCGGCTGGCGCGCTGGTTGCGCTAGATAGCGGCGGAGAGGGCGATTTGGGCCGGCCCGCGTCCGGATCGGGCCGCTGTAAGCCGTTTTAAGCCGTTTTTCCGGCTTTCAGGTAGTTTAGTGCCCCTGACCTTCGTAACGCCTGACCTGCGTTGACGGCGGCAGAGAGAGCGGCTATCGTGGGCAAAGAGAAACCCCGATCCGGCGGGATCGGGGCTTGGAAAGTCTCGCATCGACATTAGGGCGACAACGGAGACGCGATGAGCATACCACACAGACGACACCAGACACCAGACAAAAACCGAATGCGGATCGATCCGGCGGCCGCGGTTGCCGACGCCTTGCCGTTCCCTTCGCGGCGTGAGGGGGCTGGCAAGTGGCGTACGCGCGGGCTGTGTCATGGCAGCGCGGAAAAACCGGATTCGGCCAGCCTGATCTTTCACGATCCCGAACATGAAGGCGGGCCGCTGGCCGTCCACTGCTACAAGTGCCAACCCCGCACCGCGGCTGACCGGGATCGGATACGCCACGCGCTGCAAAACGCAACCGGCCTGACACTGTGCAGGTGCGATGCGTGCTGGCAGGCTTGGCGGCAGGGCGCACAGACGGCCCCAGGCACACGAAATCCCCGCAACCCTACCCAATCCAACCAGTCAAACGCCAACAAAGGCGCTGAGAGCGATTCTAAGCCAAAGTCCGGTCAGGATCGGGGCGGGCCAGACGGGGATCGCACGCACACAACCGCGCGGGACTGGGGCGCGCACAGCTTCAAACCGGACGATAGCGGCGGCCGTTCACACGCCGCGGACTGCCCCCAGTGCGGACAGGACGGCGCGCTGACGGCGTGGACGTTGGCCGATCACCGGTTCCCCTATTGCGGCCTGGCCCTGACCTGCTCTTGCGGGCTGACCTATGACCGGCTGCACAAGACGGTTGCTGGCCGGATCGCACAGAGCGGCCGGCGTTGGCGCCAGGACGCGGTCTACACGCTGGCCGACGGCCGCAAGCGGGCGCGCATACGCACCGATCCCGACAAGCGGCTATGGTGGGATAGCGCACTACGGGGCGCGCCGGTGAAGGGCAGGCTGCCGCTGGCGTGGCACTACGGGCGCGGGCTGACGTGCGGGCCTGCGCTGATCGTGGAGGGAGAGAAGGCCGCCGCCGCCTGTGTCAGTGCCGGCATGGACGCTACGCACGTGGTCTACAGCGTGGGAGACGCCGCGGGCCTGTATCAGTCCGACTACCGCGGCCTGGCCGGACGCGCGGTCACGCTGTGGGCGGACAATGACCAGGCCGGCATTGACGCGGCACTGAAGGCTATCCCGCGCCTGATGGACGCGGGCGCAGCTGCGATTGCAGTTGTTGAGACAAGAGGGTTTGAAACAAGGGCGGACGCGGCGGATATCCCCACAATGGCGATCCGCCGCGCTGTCCACACAGCCGAAAGGATCAGAGCGTGAACAATCTGAATGGTAGCAGTACGGTAGCAAGAGCGCAACGGGCGGCGGATACGAAGGACGCGACAGACGCATTACAGGCGGCGTTCGATACGTGGCAGGCCGATCCGACAGAAGAACACAGCCGGGTCGTGTATGAGTTGACCGAGGTACTGGCAAGCGTGGCAGGCCTGGACCATGCAGAGGGCCTGCAGCCCGTAGACTGGGAATCCGACGCGGCGTCTCTGATCACAGACGTGCGCCGGCGTCTGGAATCGCCGGCCCATGCCTTACCCGTTGCCGTGCGTATGACCGAGATCGCAGAACCGCAGGATCGGGCGTGGCTGGTAGACCAGTGGCTGCCCAGGGGCCGGATCGGAATGCTGACGGCCGAGGGCGGGTTCGGCAAGAGCCGGCTGGCATTGCAGCTGGCCGCGGCCATGACAACCGACGGCGGGGAATGGCTGCCGCGCGGCGTGAACAAAAGTATGCCGGAAACCGCGGCCGGCGTCGTGGTCTTCGCGACCTGGGAGGATGAGCCGGAAGAATGCCGGCGGCGGATCGGTCGTGAACGGGCCGCGGCCATGCAGGACTGCCATATCGTAGACATGGCCCGCTTCGGGCCGCTGTGGGGCGCGGAGACTGGCCAAGTTACGCAGACGCGCGGCAAGCTGTTGAAGGTGGGACGGTGGTTGCGAGACCTGTGCGAGCAGCTGGGGGCTGATTTGCTGATCGTGGACAGTCTGGCCGGCGCGTTCGGGGCAAATGAGATCGACCGCGCCGCGGTGCGCGAATTCATGGCCAACTGGGACGGCTGGGGCCGGGCTGCCGACTGTGCGGTGATGCTGATCTCGCACCCGTCACAGTCGGGCGCAAAACAGACGGGCGGCTATTCAGGGTCTACGGACTGGCACGGCGCCAGCCGTTGGCGCTGGTCTATGCAGACCGAGGGGGAGGGGCAGGACAAGCGGCAATACCTGCTACGCAGCAAGGCCAACTATGCGCAGGACGGCGCGCGGGTCTCTGGACCCTCCTTTCAATTCAAACGCCAACTATGCGGCGCCGGTAGGCTCCGAGGCGGCCGGTGCTGCGTTCAAGGACACCTGGTCGCTCTCTGATGTAGACGTGGAGTGGATCAATCTCATCGCGTCCAAGCATCCAGTGCTCTACCGCGTCCTGCTGGCAGCCATGACGGACAGTGACAAGGCTTACCTCGCCTACATGGCCGCGCGTCTGCTCGAAATGCGCCGCGTGCTCAAGCCTGCCGGTAGTATCTACCTCCACTGCGATCCCACCATGAGCCATTACCTCAAACTGCTCATGGACGCCATTTTCGGACGGGATAACTTCAGGAATGAGATTACTTGGCGTAGAGCGGGGGGGGGGAAGGGAACAAGGGGGCCCTCGAAAACCTTTGGAGTCGTATCCGACTGCCTTCTATTCTACGCAAAATCTTCGAGCCATGTAATTGCAATCCCGCGCGTGAAGGAAAAGACGAAGGGTATGCGTCCATTCAAACACAAAGACGGCAAAGGCGTTTACCGCGCAGTGGCCGATCTTTACGGGGACGCGGCCCTGCATGACTGCCCAAAGTACGAGTGGAATGGACATAATCCCCCGCATGGCTGGCGCGTTAGCAAAGTGAATCTTGAACGCCTTCACGCGGAAAACCGCATCCATTACAACGCCAACGGGAAACCGTTCAGAAAGCAATATGAGCACGAATGGCCGGGAGTGCCAGTCTCCAACATATGGTCGGACATCCCGATAGCTTCTGGCAAGGAGCGGATCGGCTATCCCACACAAAAGCCTGTAGCCTTGCTATCGCGCATCATAGAAGCCAGCAGCAATCCCGACGACGTCGTACTGGACCCGTTCTGCGGCTGCGCAACAACCTGTGTAGCGGCTGATAGGCTTGACAGGCAGTGGGCGGGCATAGACCTGTCTCCCATCGCCGGGGAGCTTGTCCTGCGCCGTCTGAGAGACGACAGGGGCCCGCTGTTCAACGACGTGATACACCGCACCGACATTCCCAAGCGTACCGACCTGGGCAAAGTTCCCAAGGCCAACTCACCGGCCAACAAGATGCAGCTGTACGGAGAGCAGGCGGGCAACTGCGAGGGTTGCGGGATGCATTTTCAGACGCAACACTTGGAGGTAGATCACATCATACCCAAGTCGAAGGGCGGAACGGATCACATAGAGAACCTGCAACTACTGTGCGGCTCCTGCAACCGGATCAAGGGCAACAGAGGTATGGAGTACTTGAAGGTGAAGTTACAACTTAGGTAGAGAACTAGCCGGGTGCTGCGCCAACAGTACCCGGCTCAGAAGCCACGAAAGGAGAGTTTTCATGGCTGATCAACTGTGGGCGAAGGTTCGATCTTTCAACTATCTAGAAGAGTTAGGAGGGTTGGAAGTGGAATTTCTTTTGTTTCCCGGCGAAGGAATTGTGCCCTCACCGATTGCATTAAGTTACGTCGTATCTGCAGAGCCTTTGCCTGATAGAGAAGCGACTCATCTTGGGCTGTCAATAGCGTCACAATCTGCCCGCGAACTTTCTCGTCGATTGCGACTAATGGCGGATGATTTGGATCGTTTGCATCAGGATTCATAGCGTGACCTAGACATTGACCGCCGTACGGAGGAACTGACCGAAGGCGTCGGGGTTGTTGCGGTTGTTGTACTTGAAGCAGGCTTCGATGATGTAGGCGGCTGCATGGGTTTTGCTGTAGTGGTGATACTGACCGGTAATCGCCCGCTTGACCAGCGACCAGAAGCCTTCAATCGTGTTGGTGTGAATCAGGCCTTCAACGTAGCTGACCGCGTGATTGATTGTCAAGTGCGGCACCCATTCGTCCATACGATTATACCCGCTGAATTCGTCGGTGACAAGAACGCTGTCGCCGCCGTCCACGAACCGGCCCAGAAACGCTTTGAGCGTCTTGGCAGTGACATTGCCCGCTGGCTGCGCAACAACCTTGCCGCCGCGTGCCAGTGCGCCGATAACCGGCTGTTTCTTGGTGCCGCGCCCGGGCTTGGGCGGATCGTCGTCGTTGCGGTCGGACTTGCGAGGCTTGCCGCCTATGTAGGTTTCGTCGGCTTCTACGATCCCGTTCAGGAAAACCGCGTCGTCTACCATGCCTTCCCTGATGCGCATGTTGAGGAACCAGGCCGTTTTCTGATTCAGTTCCAGGTCGCGGGCCAGCTGGTGCGAGGACACCGACTTCTTGGCATTGATCAGGATTGCGATAGCGAGGAACCACTTTTGCAGGGGAACTTTCGTGCCCTGAAAGATGGTTTTCGACAAGACATTGAAACTGCTCTTGCAGCCGTGGCAGTTCCAGCGGCCCACCAGATCGTTCTCGCGCTTGCGGGCTACGTGTTCGCTGCCACAATGCGGGCAAACCGTCTTTTCCGGCCAGCGGGCGGCCTCAAGATGAGCGATGCAGGCCTCTTGTGTCGGGAACTTTTGGAAAACTGTGATGAGGTTCATCCGGTCTCTCCTGTAGTTGACTGTACCTACAGT
>CBDBMP010000002.1:0-3623 GCA_965207495.1 Caldilineaceae bacterium | reverse complement strand
TGGCCAAGTTCAACGCTGGGTTCAGATATGTATGCGGCAACCTGTATGGGGTCAGCTGGGAGTGCGGGAATGCCCATTTTCTGAGGCCAATCCGAAGAGAATCGCCACTGACCGAGATAGTTCTTCCTCGTATTTCCGGCCAGTCTGTTTTCGACGTCTCCACACAGAGCTTCCTTAACCTCTTCAAATTGTCGGCGGGGTCCGAACTGGGTGGCCGAAGGCTTCTGCTACCTTCACGCGGTAGGAATCCCCTTCAGAACAGTTCCCATGCCGCCCGCGTCGTGCACGAATGAGTGGACGCACACTTCTCTCTCCTCGGGCTTGCAAAACGCAGCCAGCGTTTTGACCAACTCTGCTTTCGATCCCCATAAGCTGATTGCACCAGCCAAGAAAACATTGCCGTGCATGGTCGAGCGGGACGGCCTTTTTGCGCGCTTATGGTGAATTCAGCCCATCTCAAGAGGCTAAGACGCGGATAACTTCACTTTTGCACGCTTTGACGGTGATTGATGAGGAGGCAGGCGGGAAAGGCAGAGTCGGAGCGACCGACTCCAGGACTACCATCGTGCTGACAGAGTTTCGGTGTCTCTGTGCCAATGCGCTGGTTGAATTGAAGCATGGTTCTGCGCATTTGTGGGCACATTTGCCGGCCTCGGCCAATTCTTACAAGAAATCACAGGCTTGGATCGCATTTCCTAACAAATATCTTATATTAGTTTGCTAGAGTATAGGAGAGTTCATCTCTTTTGAGGAAGTTCGGGTTAGGTGATTGCTCGACAACAGCCCAATTGAGAGACCCCACCCCTATTGGTCCTGTGACCGATATAAGCAGTAACTCATTAGACTTGCCACAAACGGACGGGAGGAGAAACCGATGTTTCATCCACGGAACATTTCGACAGTCCTGCGCGACCCCGGCGGCTGGCTGGCGGCTGCTCTCCTGGCAACTACTGCCGTCCTGGTATACGCGAATCTGGTCTGGGCCCAACAGACTTCGACGGAAGCCACGGTCCCTGCGCCCTCGCTGACCGCCGAGGCCGACAATGGTACGGTCGAGTTGAACTGGACAGCGGTGGCAGACGCGGCGCGCTACGAACTGTTGACGTGGTGGAACGCCGACACCGGCTGGCAGAAGCTCGACGACGGCAACCTGACTGACACAACGTACAGCCATACCGGACTCACGGCGGGCACCACCTACTTCTACACGGTGCGTACGGTGAACGCCGCCGGTGAGACCAGCCCCTGGTCGGAATATGCGTCTGCTACCGCGACGACCGTGGAGGCGCAAACACCAACGCAGACACCAACGCCGACCGCAATGCCGTTGATTTCTACGACACCTACGCCCACACCGTCAGCGACGGCCGCAGCCGCGCTGTCCGCGCCTGTTTTGGCGGCGCAGGTTACGGCCGCGGGTACGATTGACCTCAGCTGGGGTGTCGTGGCAGACGCGGCGCACTACGAACTGTTGACGTGGTGGAACGCCGACACCGGCTGGCAGAAGCTCGACGACGGCAACCTGACTGACACAACCTACAGCCATACCGGACTGGCGGCGGGCACCAGGTACTTCTACACGGTACGTGCGGTGAACGCCGCCGGTGAGACCAGCCCCTGGTCGGAATATGCATCTGCTACCGCGACGACCGTAGAGGCGCCAACGCCAACGCAGACACCAACGCCGACCGCAGTGCCGATGATTTCTACGACACCTACGCCCACACCGTCAGCGACGGCCGCAGCCGCGCTGTCTGCGCCTGTTCTGGCGGCGCAGGTTACGGCCGCGGGTACGATTGACCTCAGCTGGGGTGTCGTGGCAGACGCGGCGCGCTACGAACTGTTGACGTGGTGGAACGCCGACACCGGCTGGCAGAAGCTCGACGACGGCAACCTGACCGACATAACTTACAGTCATACCGGACTCACGGCGGGCACCACGTACTTCTACACGGTACGTGCGGTGAACGCCACCGGTGAGACCGGCCCCTGGTCGGAGTATGCGTCTGCTACCGTGACAACCGGGCAGACGCCAACGCCGACACCAACGCCGACCGCAGTGCCGATGATTTCTACGACACCTACGCCCACACCATCGGCGACGGCCGCAGCCGCGCTGTCCGCGCCTGTTCTGGCGGCGCAGGTTACGGCCGCGGGTACGATTGACCTCAGCTGGGGTGTCGTGGCAGACGCGGCGCGCTACGACCTGTTGACGTGGTGGAACGCCGACACCGGCTGGCAGAAGCTCGACGACGGCAACCTGACAGACACAACCTACAGCCATACCGGACTCACGGCGGGCACCACGTACTTCTACACGGTACGTGCGGTGAACGCCGCCGGTGAGACCGGCCTCTGGTCGGAATATGCGTCTGCTACCGCGACGGCCGGGCAGACGCCAACGCAGACACCAACGCCGACCGCGTTCAGCGCCAACACGGACAGGTTAGCCTTGGTCGCGCTCTACAATGCGACGGCCGGCGCCTTCTGGTTTGATAGCGACAATTGGCTGACCGAGGCGCCGCTCAATGACTGGCACGGCGTTGAAACCGACAGCACAGGTCGGGTCGTTTCCCTGAAACTAGTATCCAACCGGTTGCGCGGAGAGATACCGCCAGAACTGGGCAATCTCTCCAACCTGGAAGTCCTTTGGCTAGGCGCCAACCACCAGTTGAGCGGAGAGATACCGCCAGAACTGGGCAATCTCTCCAACCTGGAAGTCCTTTGGCTAGGCTCCAACCAGTTGAGCGGAGCGATCCCGCCAGAACTGGGCCGCCTCTCCAACCTGACAGAGCTGATCCTCTACCGCAACCAGTTGAGCGGAACGATCCCGCCAGAGCTGGGCCGCCTCTCCAACCTGGAAGACCTGTTGCTATACAAAAACCAGTTGAGCGGAACGATACCGTCAGAACTGGGCCGCCTCTCCAACCTGACAGATCTGTGGCTACACGACAATCAGTTGAGCGGAACGATACCGCCAGAACTGGGCAATCTCTCCAACCTGACAGAGCTGTGGCTAGTCGGCAACCAGTTGAGCGGAACGATCCCGCCAGAGCTGGGCCGCCTCTCCAACCTGGACTGGTTGTGGCTAGCCGCCAACCAGTTGAGCGGAACGATCCCGCCAGAGCTGGGCCGCCTCTCAAACCTGGAACACCTGATGCTAGAAGCCAACCAGTTGAGCGGAGCGATTCCGCCAGAACTGGGCAATCTCTCCAACCTGACATCGCTGTGGCTAAGAGACAATCAGTTGAGCGGAGCGATCCCGCCAGAGCTGGGCAATCTCTCCTACCTGGAAATTCTGTGGCTAGACAACAACCAGTTGACTGGAGCGATCCCGTCAGAACTGGGCAATCTCTCCTACCTGATAACGCTGTTGCTAAGAGACAATCAGTTGAGCGGAGCGATCCCGCCAGAACTGGGCAATCTCACCTACCTGATGTGGCTGGGCCTCAGAACCAACCAGTTGAGCGGAACGATCCCGCCAGAGCTGGGCCGCCTCTCCTACCTGAAAGAGCTGTCCCTCAACGCCAACCAGTTGAGCGGAACGATACCGTCAGAACTGGGCGATCTCTCCAGACTGGAAGACCTGTCCCTCGGATTTAACCAGTTGAGCGGAACGATCC
>CBDBMP010000001.1:0-2346 GCA_965207495.1 Caldilineaceae bacterium | reverse complement strand
GAGTTCAACATGCCCTGGGGCATCGCCGTCGACGAAGTGGGCGATGTCTACGTCGCCGACTGGCGCAACGACCGCGTCCAGAAATTCAGCGCCGACGGCGAGTTCAAGATGGCCTTCGGGACCTCCGGCTGCGGCGATGGCCAGTTCAACCGCCCCAGCGGCGTCGACGTCGACAAGCACGGCGACATCTACGTCGTCGACCGCGGTAACAACCGCGTCCAGCTCTTCAACGAAGAGGGCCGCTATGTACAGCAGTTCGTCGGCGACGCCACCCTCTCCAAAGTGGCCATCTCCTACATGCTGACCAACGCCTACCCCAACCGCCTGCGCGACATGGCCAAGCTCGAAATCCAAAAGCTCCTGCGCTGGCCCCAGTCCGTCGTCGTCAGCGAGGACGGCCTCATGTACGTGCCCGACACCGGCTCCTACCGCGTCCAGGTCTATCAGAAGCAGTTCGTGGAGCTCAACGAGCTCCAGTTCGCGCCGCCGCGCCGCGCGCCGGCTCTGAACATTTAGTGCCCAGCGAATCTCGCAGCCAAAGTCAATTCGCGGCCGCACACATCAACCGCGTCCGCAACAAGGCCAGTCAACCGGCTCCCCCTCGGACCACTAACCACTGACCCCCGACCACTGCAGTAAGGAGGCAAAAATGGCAGATGAGGATCTGGGCCTGATGGCTCATTTGCTGCGCCGGGCAGGGTTCGGCGCCAGCCGCGAAGAGCTCGAGGCCCTTGTCGCAAAGGGGTACGACGAAGTCGTCGACGACCTGGTGGACATTGAGCGCTGCCCGCCGATCGACGAGGATATTGTGAAGCGCTACTTTGGCGGTGAAGGGCTGGATATCCGCTCCGGCACCTGGATCTACCGCATGCTCAACAGCCCGCGCCAGCTGGAAGAGAAGATGGCTCTCTTCTGGCATCACGTTTTCGCCACCGGCTTCGCCAAGGTCGAGCACGCCCTCGCCATGAGCGACCAGATCGATCTCTTCCGCCGTATCGGCATGAGCAACATTCGCGAGATCCTGCTCGAGCTCTCCATGAACCCGGCGATGATCAAGTGGCTCGACAACAGCGAGAACATCAAGGGCGAACCCAACGAGAACTATGGCCGTGAGCTTCTGGAGCTCTTCTCGATGGGCGTCGGCAACTACACCGAGGACGACATCAAGAACTGCGCCCTCGCCTTCACCGGCTGGACCTTCGCGCAGCCGGTCCCCATCTACCCCCACGGCTACTACTCTCCTGAATTCCTCTTCCGTGAGGAGGACCACGACGACTCCGAGAAGACCTTCCTCGGCCACACCGGCATCTTCAACGGCGACGACATCATCGACATCATCGTCGAACAGCCGGCCACGGCCCGTTTCATCTCCCGCCATCTCTACAACTTCTTCGTCGCCGATGAGCCGCAGGTCCCCTCCTGGAATGTAACGCCGCCCCAGGACCCGGACGCCATCGATACCCTCTCGGACGCCTTCATGGAGTCAAAAGGGGATATGCGCCACGTCCTGCGCACGCTCTTCAAGAGCGACTTCTTCAAGGCGGCCCGCTTCAGGAAAGTGAAGAGCCCCACCGAGCTGATCACCGGCGTTCTCAAGCTGGTCGGCACCAATCGCACGCCCACGCCCGGCATGCCGCGCTTCCACAGAGCCGCCAAAGTGATGGGACAGGAGCTCTTCAACCCGCCCACCGTCGAGGGCTGGCACACCGGCCAGGAGTGGATCGACGGCGGCATGCTCACCGAACGCGTCAACTTCGCCGTCGACGAAGTGGGCGACGCCAGCAAGCCGGGCGTCCAGGCCGTCATCAAACGGCTGCGCGCCGCCGGCGACAGCCTCACCCCCGAACAGTTCGTCGACAACTGTCTCGACCTCGTCGGCCCCCTGACCCTCGAGGACAAGACCCGCGCCGACCTGATACGCTTTGCCCAAAGCGGCGGCGACCTCGTCTTCTCCGCCAATGGCAGCACCAACGGCCAGACCGACGAAAACACCGACCGCATCGTGCTCATGCTCCAACTAATCGTCGCCTCCCGCGAATACCAATTCGCCTGACCTGCAGTGTTTAGCAACGCAATCCTGTCTCAGCAACAGGAAGGTGTTCACTAAAAACCAAAAACTGAAAACTAAAAACTCAAAAAAGGAGTTCCACCGTGGGCAGACCATACGGTCTCTTGCGCGCCGGATTTCCCTTCCACAAGACACTGGGAATGCGGCGGCTGACCAACTATCCCATCGATCTTGCGTTCGGCCAGGAGGACCGCCTCTACATCCTCTGCCGCAGCGAGGGCACCGCGCTCATCCGCAAATACAGCACCGAGGACAGTGACCTCGGCTCCTTCGGCATC